>CBDURE010000066.1:0-18468 GCA_965369605.1 uncultured bacterium | reverse complement strand
GGGTGCCGCCCACACATCACGTCTTTTTGTGATTTGTGGGTGAAATGCGTAACTTGGCAGCAACACCCATAAAGTCGGGACGGCTGTATGGGTGGCACCCGGCTACGAGAAATATGTAGCCCGGGAAAAACGCAGACAGAATACACGAAAATCAATAACCCCGCTTTTGCCCTATCAACAGCGCGAGTTCCACAAGGCGATCCTCGTTTATTCCAAGCATATCCATTACCTTATAATAACGCGTGATTATTGTCTGTGAGGATTTCTCCTTTTGATTCCGCTCGCGTATTGCCTTAACCATCTTGACAACACGATGGACAAGATCATCATCCAGGCTGATATCTTGCTTTTCAAATGCATCGATGTTTTTTTCAAGAACAAATTTAACAGCATGGCGCCCAGAATGTTTTCCGAATATAAATCGGCTGGAACCGCCAAATGTTTCAGGTTTGCAATGCCCATACATCCGCGGATCTAATGTGATTCCAGCCGCGTGAATTCCTGATTCATGCGTGAATACATTTCGCCCGACAACAGGCTGGTTAACGCTAAGGGGAATACCGCTGTAGTTCTCAACCAATCTTGACAGAGCGTTTAATTTATCATATTTAAATCCGGGAAGTGTGATTCCATATAGCGCGTGAAGAGCGCCCATTACAGAATGGAGAGCCGCGTTTCCCGCGCGTTCGCCAATTCCATTGACTGTGCACGTGGCGACATTCGCACCGCTGCCCAATGCTGTAATTGTATTTACAGTCGCAAGGTCATAGTCGTTGTGGCAGTGCGCGACAAGGGGAACATCCCCGATTCCCTCTCGCAGTTTCGAAAAGTAAAACGCGGTTGACTGTGGAGTTAAAATGCCGACAGTATCCGCAAATGCTATCCTCGTGGCTCCGGCATCAATTGCGGCTTTGGATAATTCGACAAGGTAATTGACATCAGACCGGCTGCCATCCTCAGCGCATCCAGCCTCAATATTATCCGCTCCCCTCGATTTGAGTGTTTCAATTATATCCACAAGCATTTTGATATTGGCGTCACGATAGAACTCCATTGATGTTTCATGCCAGTCAGATTCGCTCTTTCCTTCTCTTTTTAAAAGAGTTTTGCCGATCTTGTATTTAATATGAAGGTCGCTTCCGGCGGTAAATACGAAAAAAGTTACATCAGATGGATGAGCCGCGTTTTCAATTAAAACTTTCAGGACATGGTCAATATCCTCCTTTTTCGCCCTCGCGGTCAGCATTAATTCAGTTGATTTCGAAATAGCGCCATTTCTCCGCGCATTGAGTATGAGCTCGAAAGACTTTTGCTCCGATTCAGACGCAGCTGGAAATCCAAGGTCGATTATATGAACGCCTATTTCATCCAGCGATTTCGCGATGGATAATTTCTGCTCAGGAGTAAAAGCAACACCCGGACACTGCTCACCGTCACGAAGCGTAGTATCCAGAATTTTAATCGTTTCAACTGGCGGAAAAGACAATCCCTTCGTGAATTCATAAGGAGATTTAACAAGATTATCGAATCCTTCAGGGAAATCCATCTTATTTACTCCTTATGTGTTAGTTGAAAAAACAATGGATTCAGGCTTTCGGGTCTCTTGAAAAAGCCTGTTTATACCGTAACCCGGTCATGCCTTTATATGAAAATGTGACTCAATCCCGACAATCCTCGCAGGCATGCCGGGGAAATGGCTAGATATGCGGAATCCGGGAATGCCTGTAAACATAGTAGAATAGATTGATTCTTTTTCGCTTATAAAAACAAGCATCATTTTTTCCTTTTTCAGAGGTCTTGTAATTTCCTATTACGTAAATCAGGCATGACGGGGTCGTCCATTCAATAGTTAAACCTTATCTCCTTGTATTATTTAGTATATCAGATAATGGATAATTTGCATCCCGAGATTGTTTCTTTATCGTAAATTTAACAAATTAACAGTTGCCTAGCAAGTATCATGCCATTATAATGATAGTGTAAAGGATATTTATTATGGGAATGAGGATTGAACATAGGCTGCAGCCAAAACTCAGCCAGGAATTGAAAGTCACTCCGCAGATGATCCTCATTAACCGTATCCTCCAACTCCAAAGATTAGATCTTCATCAGGAAGTCGAATTGCATCTAAAGGAGAATCCCGCACTGGAATTGGTCGAGGAGATCCGATGCCCCAGATGCGGCGAACCTATTTCAGAGGGCGGTGTTTGCAGGATTTGTGAATCGAATATCGAGTTCAAAAATCAGGATGCATATGAATTTAAAAAGCGTGGTTTTGATGATCTCGTTTCAAACTGGGATTCAGGCCATTACGAGGACGCGACCACGTACGAGAGAAAATCACCTGAGGATGAATTCGACCCCATAGATAATACTCCCGCGGTTGTAAATATACATGCCGAAATCAGGCGTAATTTCCTGATTAGCTATAATGGCCTTTCAGAACTGGAAATATCAACTGCTGAATACATGGTTGACCTGATTGATGATAAAGGCTTGATTGATGTTTCCGATAACGATATCTCCGAGGAAACAGGCGTATTGGTTGATGTTGTCGAATCCATTAGAGAAAAAATAATGCATCTTGACCCTATTGGACTTGGAGCGCAAAATCCAAATCAGGCTATGATTGCCCAGATTGAAATGCTCGCGGAAACGATGAACAAAAATCTTGATCTGGAAAAACTGATTGTTCTCAAATACAGGGATATGCTGGCGCGAGAAAAACTTGAGGAGATTGCACAGGGAACGCAGCATGATATAAGCAAAGTACAGGAGGCGTGCGATTTTATCCGTGAAAAACTCTACGCTTACCCGGGTGATTTCCTCGAAAAACAATCCACGCGTGAATATGATCCTGATTTTTATCCTAAAGCTGATGTTATCTTTCGTGAAGTTGATGGCGAATATTATCCTGAGATAGTGGATAGCGGACTGCCTCATTTCAGGATTTCCGCTTTTTATCTCGATGCGTACAACAAGATTAAATCCGGCAACGCGAAGGAATTCACGGAAGATGAAAAGAAGCATGTCAGAAACTACTTTGAAAGGGCGAAATTCTTTCTCGACTGCATTAATCAGCGGCGTGAAACAATAACCCGAATATGTAATTTTCTCATTAAGTATCAGAAAGATTTCCTAAAGCACGGTATCAGAAAACTAAAAGACCTTACACGGGAAAAAGTGGCGGAGGAAATAGGCTTTCATCCATCGACCATTTCACGCGCGTTGAAAGGCAAATATGTTCAACTGCCGGACAGGTCGATTAAATCGTTCAGTATTTTCTTCGACTACCAGAAAGTCCTGATTCTTGTAATCAAAGAGATACTTGAAAGAACGGAAACTCCTCTTAAAGCCTTGTCTGATGATGACATCGCGATTCAGATGAAGGAACTCGGTTTTAATATCGCGAGAAGAACTGTCGCGAAATACAGGGAACGCGGAAAAATCCCCCCCAAGAACATTCGAAAGCGTCGATTAATCAGGAAATGGAAAAAAGAGGGAATTCCCTTTAATAATCCGGATGATGACCCCACTCTATAAAAAAAACGAATCGAAAGGTTGAACCAATGCGCCAATGCTTTTATTTCATCATTCTTATCATATCAATAGCTTTTCTCACTTCGTGCGTTTCAGAAACTACATCGGATTCAAACCAGGATGGCAATTCCCAGGACGAAAACTTCTCATTACAACAACATCTGGTGGATGTCTCATCCGATACTCAGATAATCGATCTCAAATTGAAACTGGAAACCAATCCGGACGATCCTGAAGCAAACTACAATCTTGCAATGAGATATTTTGAACTGAGGCGATTCGATCTTGCACGGGACGTTTTCGCAAAAGCGATTGAACTCGACCCGTCAAATGTAACCTACAAATTAGCCGCCGCGAATTCCTATGCGGATGATAATAAAATCTCCGAAGCAGAAGACCTTTTCAAAGAGATTCTGGATGACGATGAGAACAACACTGACGCGCTTAATTCCTGGGGTGTGATGTATTACAAACTGGGCGTGGTATTCAACGATGAAGAAAAAACCAATGCCGCTGAGGAAAAATACAATCAGGCCATTGAATTTGATCCTGAAAATGTTAAGGCGCTTTTCAATCTTGGACTGCTGTATTCATACCGGAAGGAATTTGAAAAAGCAAAAGAGAAATTCATTCAGGTTCACAAATTGGAACCGGGCAGAATGTCCGCAATACAGCATCTTGCAAGTATCTCACTTCAAACAGATGACTGGGATTCATGCAGGGAGTATTCTTTAAAAGGCATGGAAATCAAAGAACAACCTGAGTTCGTTTACTATCTGGCGCGTGTAGCGTACGAAAAAAAGGAATACAAGGAAGCTGAAGAACTATTTGAGAAATTCCTCGGCATGGAATACCTTGGCCCCTGGGAAGTTGACGCTCGCGCAAGGCTCTTCGAACTCAAAGGGATTTAGAATACAAATAATTTAGAACTCCATCAGCCAGGATGAACTATCCGCAACTCAGGATTCTCACCGCCAGTCGAATCAAGAAATATCTTTCTGACATTTAAACCTGAACCAAACTCCGTTTTAAGAATCATCTCAGCTTTCTCCATTTCTGATTTGTGCATTTCAAATTCAGATTCAGGAGATTCACACGCTTTTGAGCCGCCATACGCTCCGCAATCCCTGTGATGAATAATATAAACCGCTTTTGATTCGTGAAGTTCCATGCTTATCCTGATTGAATTAACAACCAGCTCACGGCTTGTCTCATCGATTATCGCTTTCCCCGCGCCGGGTACTGAAACCAAATCGTACGATTCAACGCCCTTTTCATGAAGAAACTCATGAAGAGTATTCTCCTTGTAGATTCGAAAATCCATGCAGTTAATCACACAGGCATCGCAAGTATGTGGTGACAAGTTGAATTTAATCATTTCCGTTTTCCTTTCCCCCCCTTAATCCCCCCGCGAGCGGGTGGAGATGTTTTACTTTATCATTTGCATCTATGTATCCAATTTATAATCCACCAACAATGGACACATCTTTCTCCCTCCCCGCTCGTGGGAGGGCTGGGGTGGGGGAGGTCTTGTCTTCGAATAAAATGCCTTGCTAATTATAATCAATCTCATAAAGCACTGCCCCCCTGAATCGCTCGATCTCCTTCAAATGAGGGCGCAGATTCAAATAATGATTCAGCATAAATTGCGTACGATCTCTCCTCACAGTCTTTTCCCACCATTCCTTATATAAATGATAATGAACCTTGCCGTCAATTATTTTGGTTGGCGTCTGGGTAATCGTGCCGAACTCCGAAATATCTCCCGGCTTGTATGAATATTCAGTTTCCATTCTAGTCAGCTCAGCAAGCTGTTGGGCTGTCATTATAAGTTCACCATGCTCCTCGATTCCCTTTGTAACCGAGTGCACAAAATATGAATTCATCATGACATTTTTTGACAGGTTAAATAGTAGATGCGTGATTCCCAAATCCTGCCAGCCTTTTAAAACAACTTCACTGCTTTCTTCCGACCACGGTGGAAGCACCTGCGATTGCTTCCCCGCGGTACCAATATAAAATTCCCGTTCAAGGAAGTAACCTTTAGGGTCGGTTGTGAGAATTACCGAATCATCAGGAAGATTATTGTTAATCCATTCAATTGCGCTGTAACCATCGAACTTGGCGCGATACAGCTGCTCTTTTGTTTGTTTTCCAGTGAGCACGGGAAGAACATCACGAACTCTTTTCGCCACGACGAAAATGTTGAAAACAAAAGGCACAATTAAAACCAGCACCACAACCGCTTTCCCGAATCGTTTCAAATCATCGATGATGTAACCGAGACACGCCGCAGTCAGCACAGACATCAGGCAGAAAATCGGGAGCATGTATCGTGTCGATGACGGCGCAATTTTGTACGCGATAAACATGAATACGGCGATTACCAAAATCATCAACGGAAAAAACGGCCTGGGGAATCGTTTGCGATAAAACCACCACAGTGGAAGCGTACTGATAAACAACGGGCTTATTCCCATCACCCAGAAATCAATGAACTTAAAATCAGTGGTTAATTTCCAGGGGTATGATAGAAACGAAATTATTGTCCGGCTGTAATCCGGGCGGCTCCACGCATGTACGCTGATTGGCTCTTTGACTTCACGCCATCCGTAGAAAAGTCCCGGTAAAAATGGGTGAATGGGATTACCCGTGTGAATGTAGCTCTTTATATACCACGGGAGCGCGACAGCCATAGCTATCACACACAAAATACCAAAATGCGCCATCCAATTTTTGAAACTTATTTTTCTATTAAACAAGTCATAAATCACAACGCCCAGAAAAACAGCCGCGAGAAATTCCACCGCAAGATGCTTTGAGCCTAATGCCCATCCGGCAAACAATCCAGCCAGTATAAGCCGTGATCTATTTTCAGTTTTTCGATAGTCGAGATACATCCAGAATGACATCAAGCAGAAAAGCGAGTAACCGATATCTATCAATCCACCGGTGAATAACTCAATCGTAAGGGGCATCGAGAAAAACACAACTGCCGCAATCAATCCCGCGCGAGGACTTATCCTGTCAGGACTTATCCTGTCAGATGTGAAACTGAAAATCGCAAGTCCGAGTAAAACGGATAAAGACCAGCCTACGATATTCGCCGCCCATTCACCGCCCATCTGCAGGCCCATCATGTAAAGAAGTTCTATTGTCGATGGGTACTCCGCGAAAATGATTCTGTCAATCGCGACAATCCTTCCCGACTGAAGCCAGATTTTAGGGACAAGGTAGTGCTGTGTAGCGGCGTCCCATGTAATCAGTGGTGAAATCGCAATCAGGAAATGCCCAAACGAAATTAAAGCCAGCGCTACGATAATTAGCCAGCCAACGATGGAAATATTTGCGAGTGCCGTAATGCGAAACGAAATTCTTTCTTTTCGTATAACAAATTTATAAATCAAACCTAAAACGACAATTATGCCTAAAACAACAAACATGGGAACTTTGGTTGTGAAAAGCCCGACAAGAAAAGAGAAGTACGAGAATATTCCCAAACCCAGAGCGGTTCGTATCACAAATCGTTTAACGAACGCCTCTTCATTATTGCGATAGAAAATAGCGCCGATTATGTATGAACCAAAAATCAGGCATGATGACAGGATTATTCCAAACAGGAATGTCACGAAAGCAGTCCTTTTATTCGCTCAAGCAGGTTGGGATGAAACAGAAGTATTCCGTTAACGATGCCTTTATAGTACGCGAGATAGACAATCGCAATCCATGCGAAACTAAAAGATAAAAATATTTTCTCCCACGTTTTCATCAAGGCTTAAAATCATATCATCATGTTGAGAAAGTTGCATAATTGAAAATATTACGTTTTTCCTGAAATGCTGTTTAATTTTCATCCCCCCCTTACTCCCCCCGCGAGCGGGGGGAGACAGATAGCCCCCTCACCGCTCTCTTGTGGGCAGGAGTGGGGAAAACAGTTTGCTCCCACCCCCCCTTAATCCCCCCGCGAGCAGGGGGAGATAGTCTGCTCCCTCCTCGCTCGCGGGGAGGGCAGGATTGGGAAAAACAGTTTGCTCCCTCACCGCTCGCGGGTGGGCAGGATTGGGGAAAACAGTTTGCTCCCTCCTCGCTCGCGGGGAGGGCTGGGGTGGGGGCTTAAATGCGTTACGGTTTCATGTTCGAAGTTCATCATTAAAAATTGTAGAATGGTTTGCGTCGGAGGTAAACGATGACACATAAAAAACCGCTCTTGATTTTAGTTGACGGCTACGGTCTTATCTTCAGGGCATTCTATACGATTCGCGAAATGTCTTTCCATGGGCAGCAAACAAACGCGCTTTTCGGATTTGTCTCGATGATTCTCAAAATCATGGAGCGTGAGCCGGACGCTCTCCTTGTCGCGCTCGACTGGCACGGCGAAACGCAGCGAAAAAAAGAATATCCCGAATACAAGGCAAATCGGGATGAAGCCCCCGATGATTTAAAATCTCAAATTGCCCAACTTAGAAACCTGATTGAATCAATGGGAATCTCCTGGATGGAAGTTGCGGAGCAGGAGGCGGATGATGTTATCGGCACGCTTGCAAAATCAGCCGTAAAAGATGGTTATGAAGTGGCAATCGTAACAGGCGACCACGACCTCTGCCAGCTGGTCAGCGACGATATCAAAGTCCTCTACACACTCAGAGGAACCAGTGAATTCAAGGTATATAATCACGAAGAAGTTTTCGAAAGGTTCGGAGTTTCACCTGAGCATCTTATAGATTACAAGGCGCTGGTCGGCGATTCATCGGATAACATTCCCGGAGTGAAGGGAGTAGGGGATAAAACCGCGAAAAAACTCCTTGCGGAATATAAGGACATCGATGAGATATACAGCCACATTGATGATATCAAGCAGGAAACATTGAGAAAAAAACTTGACCACTCAAAAGATAACGCCTTTCTCTCAAGGAAACTCGCTACAATCCACACTGAACTCAATATCAAACTTCCCGGTGAAAGCACCCAATATTTCAATCCGGAAACCGCGTTGAATATTTTCAATGAACTCGGATTCAATGCATTTATCAAAAGGCTTGGATTGGAGGACAAAGAAAAAGCGCCAGTACTAAAGCCAGATACGAAGGTTGATTTCACAATCATTCAATCCATTGATGAACTCGATAAGGTAATTAAACAGATTGAGAAAAAAGGCGAAGTCGCATTCGATGTAGAAACATCCTCTTTGGATGCGAGAAAAACAAAACTGGTTGGCATCGCCCTTGCGATTGATTCAAGCAGCGGCTGGTACATTCCTCTCGGGCACGCTGATACCGGCGATCTGCTTTCAATGCTCGAAAGCAAACATTTCAATCTTCCTCTGAAAGATGTAATCAGTAAAATAAAGCCGGTTCTTGAATCGGATAAAATCGGAAAAATAGCTCAAAACGCGAAATTCGAATATCTGGTAATGTCGGGACATGGAATCGAACTAAAGAATCTATCGTTCGATACGATGATTGCCAGTTACATAATCAATCCCGATGACAGGCACAACCTAAAGGAACTTGGGATGCAATGGCTTAACCGTAAGATGGTTCCAATCACAGACCTGATTGGCAGCGGTAAAAATCAGGCATCCATGAGTGATGTCGCAATCGAAACTGCCGCATCCTATGCTGTTGATGACGCATCCGTAACATGGGGCCTATATGAGAAATTCACGAATGAACTTGTAAAATCCAAAATGGATAAGCTCTATTATGAAATTGAACTGCCGCTTGTAACAGTGCTCGCGGAAATGGAGCGTGAGGGAATACGGATTAACGCTGGAGTGCTTCGCGAAATATCCTCAACTTTGCAGAAGGAAATAAACGAACTGGCTGCCGATTCCATTAAAATACTCGGAAAGGACATTAACCTCAATTCACCAAAGCAGCTTTCAGATGTATTGTTCAATGAGTTGAATCTTCCTAATCCGAAAAAGGGATCAACCAACATTGACGTTCTGCTTGAAATCAAGGACACTCACCCGATTGTCCCGTTGGTAATCGAGTATCGTTCGATATCCAAAATCCGAAGCACCTATGCTGAAGGCCTGCTTCACGAGGTCGATCCGGAGGATGGCAGGATACACACATCATTCAACCAGGCTTTGACATCAACCGGACGCCTGAGTTCATCAAAGCCAAACCTTCAAAATATCCCAATCAGAACTGAAAAAGGGCGCCTGATTAGAAAAGCGTTTGTGCCAAATTCAGATGATCATGTTCTGCTTTCAGCTGATTATTCCCAGATTGAGCTGCGCCTTCTCGCGCATTACACTAAAGACCCCGCGCTGATTAAGGCATTCAAGGAGGGAGAGGATATTCACGCAAGAACTGCCAGAGAAATTCTTCCGCTTGAGAACGGTGTTGTAACGCCTGATGATCGCAGAATGGCAAAGATAGTCAATTTCGGAATTATTTACGGCATGAGCGCGTTCAGCCTTTCAAAGGAACTTGGGATTTCCCGCTCAATTGCGCAGACGTTCATCGATGGTTATTTCGCGCGTTACCCTCTAGTACGCGTTTTCTATGATGGCCTTCTAAATAACGCGAGGGAAAAAGGTTACGTTGAAACATTCATGGGACGCCGACGGTACATGCAGGATTTAAACTCAAAGAATGGACTTAGGCGTTCAAACGCTGAAAGAGCCGCTATCAACATGCCACTGCAGGGAGGAGCGGCGGATATAATGAAAAAAGCCATGCTTGAACTGCGAAACGCTTTACTGGAAAAGAATCTGAAATCAAAAATACTCCTTCAGGTGCATGATGAGGTGCTGATGTCAGTGCCGAAAGATGAATCCGATACTGTTAAAAACCTGACTGAGGATATTCTAAGCAATACATGCAAACTTGAGGTTCCTCTTATCGTGAATCTTAAATCTGGTGTGAACTGGTATGAGTTAGAGGATATATAAAAACGCATTGTAATTTATTAGCATTCAGGAATCACTTCAAGACTCCTATTATTTCACTGTAAAGATAAATTGTAATGACAAACAAATATTATTTTGATATAATTATAAGGTTGCAATTATTTTAATCACTTAACGCATAACTAAGTCGTCGTAAAGTTACGTCGTTGGCGCTTTAATTAGCGCGCAGTCACAGTCGGAGGTGTTTGAATTGTCGAATGAATTTATAGGCGAAGGAACCCCGTTAGGGGACACACCGGAAAAAATTCCGGAAACTCTACAGAAAAATGTAGAAGGAAATTTTCCAGATGATTTTGGCGAAATGAAAAGCTATAAGCAAGGCGATATCGTTTCGGGAAAAATTGTTGAGATCAGAGATGATGCAGTTCTGATCGACATTAAAACCAAAAGCGAGGGAATTCTTCCAAAGGAAGAAATCAGTTTTGCTCCAAATCCCACAACCGGAATTTTCGATGTTGGCGAGGATATCGATGTAATGGTAATCAAGGAGGGTGAGGATATTTACACCCTCTCGAAACGCCGTGTTGACGAGAAGAAAATCTGGGACCGTGTCGCGGAAGCTCACGAGGCAAACCAGCGCATGACCGGAAAAATCATCGCCGCTGTAAATGGCGGATTGATTATCGACATCGGTGGACGAGCTTTTCTTCCGCAATCACAGATCGACATTAAGCGAGTCGATGAACTTGAAAAACTGATTGGCGAGGATGTCGAGGTTAAGGTTCTTGAGCATGACCGTGAAAAGAACAGACTCGTGGTCAGCAGAAGAATGTGCCTGGAGGAAGACCTTGATACTGAGAAACATAAAGCTTTTGACAGCATCAAGAAAGGTTCCGTCATTGAAGGAAAAGTTGAGAAGATTGTCGATTACGGCGTTTTCGTCAACATCGGGAATGGCGTAACCGGATTGCTGCATGTTTCAGAACTGTCATGGGAAAGAGTGGAAAATCCAAGATCGATTCTCAAGATTGGGGATGTTATCAACGTTAAAGTCCTTAAGACTGACAACGAGAAAAAGAAAATTTCCCTTTCACGAAAAGCCACTTTGGCTGAACCATGGGATCTGGTCAATGAAAAATTCAAAGCTGGCACAATCGCGGAGGGCGTTGTAACACGCGTGGCAACTTTTGGATGCTTCATCAAACTCGATGAATATTTCGAAGGCCTGGCTCACATTTCCGAACTGGTTGATCAGCGAATTAATCATGCGAAAGAGGTTTTCAATCCCGGAGACAAAGTCACGGTTCTTATTCTTGATGTGGATAAAAAGCGAAAACGAATCAGGTTATCGGTTAAGAAAGCTCTTGAAAAACAGACTGAACGTGAAGTCAGCAATTTTCTTAAACAGCAGGGCGAACTTGACAACACACTTGGGTCAAGATTTGGCGATGCTCTAAGCGGTCTGGCTGTAGGAGGTGCTGCCGATAAGGAAAAAGCGGCAAAACCTGAAACTGCGGATGCGCCTGCCGAGAATGGCGATGCATCCACCTCTACTGCTGAAGTTGATACAGTCGAAGTTGCAGAACCATCTGAGGATGAAACCGCTGTCGTGGCAGAGCCTGAATCGGAGGTTAAATCCGAAGAGGAAGAAACTTCATCTGATGAGACAGAGGCTAAAACCGAGGAAACTTCTTCAACCGAAGAAACTCCTTCAACTGAAGAAACTCCGGATGAGCCTGAATCTGAGGATTCTGCTGAAAAAACCGAGTAACTATTTGAGAAGTCTCGCATAATGAATATAATTCCCCCATCCATACAGGATGGGGGATTTCTTTTTATATTGATTAGTCAGGAATATTTATGCCGGACGGAAAATACATAATTGGAATTACAGGCGGAATCGGCTCAGGCAAATCAACTGTCGCGGACCTGTTTCGCAAGCGTGGATTTCATATCATTGATGCTGATGATGTCGCGCGGGACGTCGTCAAACCCGGCAGTGAACTTTTACCTGAAATCGTCGAGCATTTTGGAAAGGATATTCTAAATAGCGATGGCAGCCTTAATCGAGCTAAACTCGCGTCGGTTGTTTTCCAAAATAAAAAAGAGCGCGAATGTCTCGAACAGATTCTCCATCCAAAGATTATTTCACAAATTATCATCCAGATTGAGAAAGCTGATGTGAAAACGGTTATAATTGTCGTTCCATTATTGATTGAATCTGGAATGGATAATCTGTGTGATCTTGTAATAGTCGTTATAGCAGATGTTGAAACCAGAATTACGCGTATTGAAGAAAGAAACCATGTGGATAGAGATGAGATTCTCAGCAGAATAAACGCGCAGATAAGCGATACGGAAAGAAGAGAAAACGCGGACATCATTATAGATAACAATTCTTATATGAACGAGTTGACCAGGCAGGTGGATAAGGTTATTACCCAAATACGCGGAAATAACTAAATCTGAGGTTTTTTAATGAACTACGAAGAAGCAAGAGAATATATCCGAACTCTCTATGAGGAAAAACGAATCATCCTTGGGCTTGAGAGAGTTAGAACATTGATGTCACTCGTTGGAAACCCGCAGAACGACTATCCCTGCGCGATTATCACCGGAACCAACGGCAAAGGAAGCACCGCGACATACCTCAGCGCGATTTTAAAATCCGCCGGACTCAAAGTGGGTACAAACCTGTCTCCCCATGTGCAGGATATTACCGAGCGATTTCTTGTCAATCTGGATCAGATTAATCATCAGCACTTTGCGGATTTAACATCCGTGTTCAAGGATGTCATTACTAATAAATGGCCAAAGGGAGTGGAACGCCCCACTTTTCACGAGCTAATGACAGCAATGGCGTTTTATCTGTTCTCGGAGGAGAAAGTTGATTACGCGATAATGGAAGTCGGAATGGGCGGAAGATATGACGCGAGCAATATTATAGAGAACAAATTAAGCATTTTTACTCCAATTCACTACGACCATTGCCGCTACCTTGGGGATTCGCTTCAGGCGATTGCTCAGGAAAAAGCGCACATTATGAAAGCAGGAGGCGTTGCTGTAAGCGCTCCGCAGTCTCCTCGGGTTAGAAAAGTAATCAGTGATGTCGCCCGGAAATTCTCTGTGCATCTGCAGTTTCTCGATATCAAACGATTCACACGCCTCGAGGGCGAACTTCTTGAGCCTGTAAAATTCCGCTACAAATTCAGTGATTCAATCCAGGATGATTTATGCCTTAGCATGAATGGGCAGTATCAAATATATAACGCCTCTCTAGCGATTCTAGCGGCTGAAAAAATCGCTGAACTCGATATCATTAAAGGCTTTGCAAAGACACTTGACACCAAAGTTGTCAGCACGGGTTTGAACCTGGTTATTTCACGCCATTTACCCGGTCGCCTCGAGATTGTTGGCAAAAATCCTGCAGTAATTATCGATGGCAGCCACAATGTTCATGGAATAAGAAATTTCATGAACGAATTAAAAGCTTATAAGCTAAATGGGAAAATAATCCTGGTTATGGGATTTAAAGATGGAAAGAACTATTACGATGTTCTTCCGTTGCTGAATAATTCATTCGACAAGATTATCTTTACGAATTTTGAAAAACAGGGAGGAGTGCCGCCGGAGGAATTGAAATGTGAATTCGAGAAAATTAACAGCGATTTCAAACCTGAGATTGATACTGTTGATGATCCCGTTACCGCACTCGACAAAGCGTATGATGATATCGATGATTCATCAAAAGACATCATCGCGATTGCTGGTTCGCTTTATCTGGCTGGTGAAATAAAAAACAGATACGCCGATAAATTCAGTGTTGATACTATTGATGAAAAAATTAATCGAACTTAAGTGAACTAAAGTTAAGGTAGATTCGTTCTAAATAATTAGAAAAACAAAACATCGGAGATGAAATTGGCTTTTCGTTTATCAAAAGCGTTTTACTTAAAGACAACCATATTACTGGTTTTTCTGATTGCGTCACTTGCAGTGTCGTTCGTGCTCGGACGGAATTTCGGCTATTTCCTCATGGGCGATATTCAACAGGATAAAAAACTAAAAGCGGTGGTGGAGCAAACATCGGAGTCCGGCCACGATTATTCCCCGCTCGTCTCATCAAGATTCAAGTTCAATCCTGATGAATTTCCCCAAAATGAATTCCGGGATTATATAGCTGAAAGGCCGGATGAAAATGATGTATTAGCTGAAGCTGCCAGAGTTGAAATGAAATATGCCGGAAACAGCGAAACGGCAAGGGATTTATTCGATCTGGCGGAGAACACGGAGAACCCGGATTCAACAGGCGAAGAGGAAACCGAAACCAAACCGGCATCAGGATTGATTCATAAGGTACACGTTGGAACGTTCCAAAACCGCGAAAGCGCAGATAAACTATGCAATCTTCTCAGGCAGGATAATTACCAGCCCTACATTGAAGTAATTGTAGAAAACAATGTGAAGCATTATCGCGTTCAAATCGGTGCGTTCGCTGATGAAAACAACGCAAACCAGCTTGCTGAGGAACTTCGCAAAAAAGGCTACCACGCCTGGACGTGGTTCACAAAACGCTAACTCACATATTTTACCTTTTTAAAAACATGAGTTTGTAATAGAATATTAACATCTTGGAAAGAAGAGGTGTTTCATCATGTCTGATATAAAGGATAGCAAATTATTTTCAGGTTCGGGTCCGGTTAAACTGTCATCATTTAAACAGAGTGAAAGAATTAAAAGCCAAATCATCACTGAGCAACCTGTCCCACAGGAAATTATCGAGGAAAAACCGGAAGAGGAATCCACTGTTAATGAAAGGGATGCAAATTTGAAGAAACCGGTATCCTCTGGCATGTTAAACATGTCAACAATATCCTCACAGGAAAGGCGTGCTCCGATTTCATCACGGGAAACATCACCGCTTGAATCAAACATCGCGACATCATGGTCGCCAACAAGAATAAAGCCAAGGGTTGACTCGGGCGCCTATGTTCATCCGCGCGGGCTTGTGATTGGAAATGTAATTATCCAATCCGGCGTTTTCATTGCACCATTCACTTCAGTAAGGGGAGATGAGGATGAGCCGATATTTGTTGGTAGAGATTCCGCTATCCTGGAGGGAACAATCGTGAATTCTCTTCCAACCAGAAAAGACGGGAAGAAATTGGCGCAGAGACTGATAAGAGTGGGAGATGATGAATATCCAATCTACATTTCTCAAAGGGTGACAGTTTCTCAAGGTGTGAAAATACATGGTCCGGCATATATCGGGAGCAATACTTTTATCGGAATGGGCGCATTGATTTTTTGGGCTAAAATCGGCATGAACTGTGTCATAGAACCAGGAGCGCTTGTAATTAATGCTGAAATACCGGATGGCCGTTTTGTACCCGCGGGATTATCCGTAACAAGCCAGAAGATAGTCCAGTCTTTGCCGATGATAACATCAAGGTACAGATTTGAAAGCATAAATAAGGAAATGCTTGATGAAAATCAGGAGATCGTACGGGGTTATCTGAGGGGAAGATAGGGAATTACGGACTTGCATTTAATATGAAGGATTTAATAACAGCCAAAATGCTTTGACTAGGCTGATTTGATAGAATATAATATCTGTTTTAGGGTAATCTGAAATTGCCCTGAAATTATTGGTTTTATACTTTCATTCGCATGGAGGTCGAGGATTTGACGACCCAGCTATTGATGAAAACCGCAGGAAAAATATTTCCTGTAATGATTATTATCTTAATGGTTACATGCTTTCAAATGCCAGCTCAGGGAGCAAGAGAAGGCGAGAAGGAAATTCTAAGCACTAAAGAATTCAAGCGTGCATATTCAGACCATTTCAGAAATGTGGCAGAAGCGCTACGTTTCAGCGTCGTGAGTGTCGAAGCTCGATTCACTCGTGATGTTCGCGATGCCGACGGCAGCATCCGCACAATCTATGAAGAGGGCAACTACGGAAGCGGATTCATCTTTGACCGTGAAGGACATGTTATTACCGATCTGAGAAATGTCCTCCAGTTCCCTTCCGGTTTCATGAGTCCTTTGAATCCAAGGCAAAGAGGAGCGCAGGTTGGTAATTATATAAAAGTTACTCTTTATAATGGGGACAGCTTTGAGGCCGATTTTGTGGGAATCGATGGTTCTACAGGCCTTGCTGTTCTAAAATTAAAAAGAGCAAATCCGGATGACCTGCAGCCAGTCGTTTTCGGGGTTGTTGACGATATCGAGGTCGGCGAACCGGTCATGATTCTAAACTACAACTATATCGCCAAGAACCTTCTTGGTGGCGCGTTTGGTGTTGTTGCCGCGCTTCGTGGACAGTATGCATCACTCGACAAATCTGAAAGTGACTTCATGATGATTAATTTCCCCAAAATCGGAGGCAATGATGGCGGTATCATCATTGACGTCTATGGCAGAGTTCTTGCCATGGTCAGCTCCTTCACTCCGTATCGGGAAACATCGGAACTACATTACGGAATCCCCGTTGACATCATTTCCAAAGTATGTAACAGCCTTATCGATAAGGGAGTTTATCACAGACCTTATTATGGTTTTACACTTTTAGAGCTCAATGACTCTCTTAAACTACAGGAGGACATCGATTTTGATGAAGGCTTGTATGTGGCATATGTTGAACCGGATAGTCCGGCAGAAGATGCGGGCCTTATTAAGGGTGATGTTATCTACATGTGGGATGGTGATATTCTCGAAGACGTATCGACTATTATGAACACATTCGAGGAAAAGAAACTAGGCGCTGTTATTGAGATTGAGTTCTTCCATAGGGATTTTAATGTCTGGGATTCGATTGTTTCTGAATACACACTGGAAATGCAGGAAACAGATGAAGCAGATGAACTGGAACGAGCTCGAGAACGAGCAAGGAAATATCTCTAGAAGTTCGATAATTACTGAGCGAGTTATTTTTATAGAACATTACCTATCAACATAGGGGGTGAGTGGAAAATGGACAAAATATTTCTGGGAAAACCTTTCAAATTAATGTTTCTTTCGTTAATACTTGCTGCATTCTGCTTTGCAGGTATGAGCTCAACAAGAATAAACGCACAGCAGTGGGACGATGGCCGCTTGCTTATGGATCTTCAGCAAGGTGGTGCTGAACTATTCAAGGAAGTATCACCAAGCATGATCCAGATTTTCAACCTCGACTACGTATCCTGGGGCGGTGGCGCTGGAAGTGGCTATATTATCGACAAGGAAGGGCACGCAATCACGAACAAGCACGTTGTTGCCTCTTCACAGATTGTCGAAGTCGCTTTCTTTGGCGATGAGGATACCGGTGTCAGGCACAAGGCAATTGTTATTGGCGAAGACCCGCAGCTTGACCTCGCAATTTTAAAAGTTGTTACAGACCCAAAAAATCTTCATCCAATAAAACTGGCAGACAGCGACAAAGTTCAAATTGGCGATGTCGTAGCCACACTGGGTAGCCCGGGTGGAGATGCCGGCGTTGTGGATGCGGGTGATAGAAGTTTCTCAACAGCGAACTGGCTTGATTTCTTCAACTTCAACATAGGCGTTGTGGATGAAATACTCGATTTTGAACATGCCTGGACATTCTATACTATGGGTGGTGGTACCGGGCGAGAGCAGTATGGCCAGTATTACGGCTCAGGCGTACAGTATCTCTTCCACGTTTCTTCCGCAATTAACCAGGGTAACTCCGGTGGTCCCTGCATTAACGCAAGTGGGGAAGCAATTGGCACAAACACGTGGGGATACGGCGGCCTGGAAAATGTTGGATTCAGTGTACCAACAAACTTCCTTAAAAGAAGCGCTCGCGACATAATCCAGCATGGTCGCACACTTACTCCATGGTTTGGCATTCTTTGTCATCCTTCGAATGTTCCATATAAGTGGTCGTATTTTGATTCACCGCTTGGAATAACAAATGAGTGGGATTTGTGGTTCGATGTCGTTGTCGATAATCCGCTTATCCAGCATGTAAATCCTTACAGTCCGGCTTATAAAGCGGGTATCCGAAAAGGTGACAAAATCCTGAGTATCGATAACATAAAATTTACAAACATCTTTGA
>CBDURE010000065.1:0-18576 GCA_965369605.1 uncultured bacterium | reverse complement strand
ACTCACAATATATGCCGATTCCGGTGGTTCTATGTCGATTATCTGAAGTCCTGAAGAATAATCCGCGACATACGCATATCCGCCTGAAACATGAACACCATTGGCAAGACCCGGTGTGTCAACAGAACTCACAATATATGCCGATTCCGGTGGTTCTATGTCGATTATCTGAAGTCCTGCTTTATCATCCGCGACAAGGGCATATCCGCCTGAAACATGAACACCATTGGCAGTTCCCGGGGTGTCAATTTTATTCACCCAAATTGGATTCAGTGGATTAGAAATGTCGAAAATATGGAGCCCATTTACATCTCCCGCAACGTATGCATAATTGCTCTCAACATAAACGTTCTTCGCTGAAAAATTAAGCCACGGTGGGGTTACATCAATTGGATTAAACGCGATTTCATCAGTGACAGATGCATTGAATTCATTGAACATCTGGATATCGCTTGCATCGTCCCACGATTGGATCAACAGATTATAATCACCCTCTGGAGCAAATTTCTCGTTAGTCATTGTGTTTTTATAAATGCTTGCGTTGTAAAAGGGACTATAACTGTAATATTGAAGAGGGAGAGTGTCGTTAAGTAAATCAGGTGCCTCAAGAGACACTCCGCCTATTTCGGTATATTCTTTCCAATGTTTGACTCGTGCTTCAACAGTTGCCTCACCACCAGTTTCTGTCAGTCCGCCAAAAATCTCAGCATCAATCGCTATCGGTTCAGGAGCGTTATCAACACCGGGTTGTGGGGGGTTGGGATAGTTGGTGCTGACATCAACTACCAGTTGGAAAACCAAAGGACCACCGAATCCCGATATGTTCATTTGCCATCGCTGGGTTTCTTCGGTAAGTTCTGTCGATGACCAGACGCGATTCGGTTGATCTTTGAAATACGCCATAAACGGATTTGTGTTGCCCGTGATTGAGGGATTAATCCAATCAAAGAGTTTGGTGTAACCGTCGGGTTCGAGAATGACAGAATTATTCGACTGCACATTGAAAATCGGATAATTCATGCTGACACCGGGATTAGCGGGCAGAATCGCGATGACACGAGGGTCGAAGCCATCAATTCCGCTTCCCGGATATGGATGCTGTAATTTAATATCCGCCCAGAAATTTGGTGTCCAGCCGTAGCCGGTAATCTGCAAAATATTGGGATACATCTGGCTAAGCGGAAAGTGATAATCCGCGCTTCGATTTACGGGTTCAACTGTGAATGTTTTGGTGGCGGGGTCAATCACGCAATTATAAATACAAAGCACATTACGATTATCAGACTCCGTGCCAAAGGATATCGGCGTGTCCTGTGCATTATCAACAGCATCATTAATTATCGGCTCGACAGGCGATTTGGCTTTCGAGCAGGCGTTTGATGAAATGATAACCAAAATGGCAAGCAATAGTGTTGAAAGAATCATTGCACGTTTCATTTTGGATAGACCTCTCTAAAATTAAACTTAACCATAGAATGTAATATACAAGGGTAATGTTATAACTATTGCAAATATTTGGCAAGATTTATTTTAGGCATGTAATTTTTTCAATGAAAGAGAGGGATTCCGACCATTCGCTTCGCGAATGTCGGAATGACGTTTTTCTTTCTATCTGAAGGTTCTGAGACAGCTTTCAGGATTATGGCAGGAAAAACCCGGTGAAGGGACACCGGGTTACAATGAGAATTTTCTTTTTTCAGAGGTCTCTAGTGTCGAAGCAAAAAAAGCTGTTGCTGGCATCAAAGACATTGGGCTTAAGCCCATTGTCTCTTACGGTGAAATTTTTGTCAGGTACGCGTCGGTTGCGCCGTTTGATTCATGCAAGTCAGGCCAGACTCCGGGGTCGAAATCGACCGAGCCATTAAATCCGCCGGTAATATATACGTTGCCGTCAGCGTCATACTGAATTCCCCAGCCTTCATCGCGTTCGGTGCCGCCCCATGTACGCGCGCCAATATAGTCTGTGGTTGACAAATCAAACCTGATTAAAAAAACATCTTGTTCACCGTTTGACGTTTTGTTGTCAGCGCCTGCACCCGGGTCGAAATCAGCTGTATTTTCGAAACTGCCGGTTATAAAAATACGGTCACTGCTGAGAACAATCTCATGTCCACTGTCGTTGCCGCTTCCACCCCATCCTTTAGTGAATGAGAACTCACCAGCTGAATTGAAACCGCATACAAAAGCGTCATACAAGCCGAATGATATCAGATTGGATGTCTCGCCGGATGGGTCGAAATCGGTAGTTTCCTGGAAGTATCCTGTAAGGAATATATTATCGGAATCATCGAGAACCATGCCAAGCGTCGAGTCATCAATCGAGCCGCCGAATGAAACAGCCCAGATATAAGAGCCATATTCGGTATATTTAGCAAGGAAAATATCTGTTCCACCGATTGATTGTAGAAAATCCTCACCCGCACCGGGATCGAAATCGAAACCAGCGCCGAAACTGCCTGTTACGATAAAATCACCAGCACTGTCGGCAACAATCGCTTCGCCTATGTCATAAGCCCATGCCCCCATTGTAAGCACATCCTGGTACACTCCGGATGAATCCAGGTAGTTGATAAACATGTCTTTCAGGCCTGACGACGTGCGCTCGACCGTGCCAATATCCGGATTGAAATCGGCTGTCTCTTTGAAATATCCTGTAACAGCAATCAAACCATCAGAATTAACCGCCACAGCATTGCCTTCATCATTTTGAATCCCGCCCCATGCGGCTACCCCCATACGGTCTCCTTTGCTGTCGTTTTTGCTTACAAAAACACCCGTGGAACCCGCGGTCGTACTTCCCACACCGCCGATCCCCGGGAAAAACTCGACTGTATCCCTGAAAAAGCCTGTCAAATAGATATTATCAGAATCATCAATAAATATAAATTTGGGTGCATCTTCTTCAAGCCCGCCAAAAGTCTTAGTCCATTCAAATACGCCGTTCGGATCAAACTTGCTTAGGAAAATATCTGTTACGCCGTTTGATGTTCTTTCATCCACACCACTGCTCGGGTCCAAATCAACGGTATCACTGAAATATCCCGTGGCAAAGATATTGCCCAGGCTGTCTGTCGCGAGTGAGCCGCTTTCATCCATCTCTACACCACCCCAGGTCAATGTCCAGTTGTCGCATCCATCGACGGAAACCTCGCAGGTCGCGAAAATTGTTTCGTTTGGAGGGTCGCAGGAATCGGTCGCGCTGAAAGCGACAATCATAACTGCAGGTTCGCCGGTTCCGGGACAGTTCGGATTGTTGAACGGGCCGCCATTGGTAAACATGCCATCGGTGTTGGAGGTTTGAGCATTGAAAGTAACGCCGTCATAGTTCCAGTCAGCTTCATATAATACAATTGGATTTCCGCCGTTGTCGCTGGCAGCTGTTACCTCAAAATCAACTGTCTGATGGTTGCTGACTCCTGAAATCGGACATTCAGGCGAAATAATTTCACCTGTGACTGGTCCGCAGCATGTATCAACCGTTACCTCGCAGGTTGCGAAAACGGTCGTGTTTGGATGTACGCAGCTGTCGGTCGCTCGGAAAGCCACGGTGTAATAAACCGGATCAGGATCAGGGCAGTTTGGGTTAATAAAAGGCCCAAGTTGAGAAAAAACGCCATCCGTATTGGAGGCATCGATATCAAACATAACGCCGTCGTAATCCCAGTCAACCTCGTAAATCACAATCGGATTTCCGCTGTTGTCGCTGGATGCTGTAACTGTGAAATCAATGAGATCATCATCCGCAACACCGGATAACGGACAGGATGGTGAAAGAATTTCACCCGAGATAGGTCCGCACGGTGGTCCAATTGCAACCGGAAAAACCTGGTATGTTGCGAATTCAGTCACATCATACATCTCAAGCGCGATTCCATCCGGTGTGTGAATTACGCTGTCGCCCTCAAGGCCTGTTCCCGGAGTTCTGGAATCAAGCACCTTGACCAGCCCGATGTACACACCCTCATCAAGGTCATTGTCATTTGAGAATGTCGCTGTATATGTCATCGGGTCATCCCAGCCGTTGGTTCGCGTATCCGTTGTGGTGGCTTCCACAATGGCGTCGAACATTCCCTGAACATCGACTGTAACCGATGTAATTTCGCTCGGAGCGCTGATTTGATTTGTATGGGCCGGGTTAGGATAATCATCATCGACTGTACGCCCGTGGTTCCAGTCGTAAATATCGATTGTGATTGTTGCCGGGTCGCCGCCATACCAAATGTCCGTTTCTATCTCAACTTTCCACGCAGATTTACGGTTGAACTCGGGAACGTAGTAAACAGGTTCAAGACGGGTTAGATAATCCGCGCTTGCGCCGTAGCCCATTGTCATATACAGAATGAAACTGGTGCCTGTTTTCGAGAAAATCAGGTAGAAATATTGCCAGTCTATGCCCATTGGAAATCGGTTCTTGTTTGAATCCTCATAACAGATTACATAGGGCATCGCTGCAGAATCGCCTGTTACACCTGCCAAATCCATAGTGTAGCCGTCAGCGTTTAGAATCGAATCGGGATATGCCTGAACCTGCATGTTTGAATAATCGGATGGTGTCGCGCTCTGGGGAGCCACCACAACAGCGACATCGAAAAGGTCGAGGTCACATCGATTTTTCGCGGTTGGCGGTTCACTGGTATTGCCCATCGGAAATGGATGTTTAATCCAGAATCCGAGAGCGACATCGCCGTTTCCGTCAAGCGCAACCCTGTCTATTTTCAGGCAGTCAATACATGGCCTGGTTGCAAAATATGACATTCCACTTATTACGAACGATTCACCAAGTGCGGATGTTCGCATCGGAATCAGTTCGACATCTGTGAAATCTGCTGAAAAGTTCAGATCGAAAGCTCCCATTAATCCAATCGCAGTGCTGCCGTCGAAAGCGATAACGGGCAGTGAATCGAGCGTCCCCGCTGTTTCATTTGCACCAGGAACACCTGCGGAAACCGGATCAGAACCGCCTTTTGAACAACCGAAACTGATCATCATGATAAGAAGGATGATTGGTAAAAAAGAAGACCTGCTCATAACACACCACCAGAATTATTAATAATACTATATAACTATTATTGTTAATATAGCCTTAATGGCAATTAAGAATGATTATATCAGTTAAACTGAATAAGCGCAATTGCACACTTGTTTCTTCTACGAGGCCTGGCGGAAAACTTCCTTGATTAGTTCATCGGTGAAGGAGATATCGGGGTTGCGTGTGATGGCTTTGTTTATCATGCGGAATGCCTCATGTTGTTTATATCCAAGTTGGATAAGCGCTTTCATCGCGTCGCGTTTGAAATCCGGCATCTGGCTTTCAGCCATATCGGAATCAACCACCTGCCCCTCGGGAAGGAATCCGGTCATTTTGCCTTTTAGTTCAGCCACCATCTTTTCCGCGCTTCGTTTTCCGATTTCAGGCAGCGATGACAGGAATTTAATATCGCCGGTTTCAATAGCGTTTGCGATTTGCTCCAGCGGTTCGACAAGCGATTTAACCGCGCGCTTTGCGCCGTAGTCCTTGACTTTGATAATGCGCTCGAAGAATCTCTTTTCACTGTCGTTGAGAAATCCGATAAGGCGGGGAGTCATTTTACCGAATCCACCTGCGGATTCGATATCGTAGATTGTGGAAAATGTAACTTCATCGCCGATTTGAAATCTGTCTTTGACAGTTTTCATGATAATTGCCGGCAGGAGGATTTCATAGTAGATGCCATGCACATCGACAATCACATGATAGTCGTCAGGGATTTCGTTTAATATGCCTCGTATTTTAGCGATCATTTTTTTAAATTCCCAGATTCTCCTCGGCATGCATCCTGGCGTGAGTGATAGCGCACGCTAAAGCATCGGAAACATCCGATGGTTTGATTTCACCTGGCACGTTGAGAATGTCTTTCACCATCATGTTGACCTGATCCTTTGCCGCTCTTCCGTTTCCGGTCAACGATTTTTTAATATGTGTCGCGCTATAGCTAACAACCGGAATTTCACAATGCGCGGCGGAAAGGAAAATAGCTCCTCTGGCGTGTCCCATGATTATCGCCGTTTTCGGGTGAGCGTAATGCGAATACAAATCCTCAACAATCATAATGTCGGGCTTGAATTCATCGAGTACGGATTCAAGATCATCATGGATAATCATGACCCGCTTTTCCAGGGGCTGATTCACACGAGTTCGAATAACACCAGCCTCGATTAGACTCATATCCCAGTCGTCAGACTCGATGATTCCGTAGCCTGTGATATTCAATCCGCAATCTATACCCGCAATTCTCATAATCTGATTATACTAAAAATTTATTCACCTTCAAAGTTAATTAATGAGATTTAAAATGGTTGCACCAAATCATGGAAACTCTTCGGGATGATTAATCTCCACATTGGGTCAAGTTCACCCATGCCCTCCGGGATGTTGCGATCAAGATAATATACTGTTTCACCAGCGACATTCTTTTTAAGCGATTCGAGAATCTCGGATGGAACCTCCCATCTGTCGCGAAGGAAATCGAGAGTGAATCCGACTTTCGCCATGAGTGTCTTGTTGCCGATTTTTTCAAGATACTCCATCAGAAGAAGATAGTTTAGAAAACCGAATGAATTCATCGTGCGATAGACACGCACCATTCCACCTGCCAGTTCGAATCTGCTTAAACAATCGAGAAAAGTGCGTTCGAGGTCGCTGATATAGACATCGAGATTATCCTTGAACGGGTGGGTTTTATACCCGAAAAAGTGCATCGTTTGGACATTCTGAAACGTACGCTGCTCGAATGTGAATTTACGGAATCTCTCGGGTGAGGTTATCACGATTCGATGAAGGGGAGTATCGACGAAACCGTAAATGCGCAGCGCTGTGTAATGGCTGAAAAAGTATGGCTCAACGAGTCTGCTTCCAACCAGCACCAGATCGGGTGAGTAGTCTTTATTTTGGAATTCAAATGGTATCACGCAGTACAGTCCGGCTTTGATTTGCTTGAGATATCCGTGCGTTTTCATGTAGTGGACAGCGTTACGAGCCTGCTGCTTGTCGGGAAAATGCCGTGACGCTTCATCGAGCGAGAATACTCGCTGGTCATAAAATGTCCTGTATAATTTAGGTACCACGATTTCACCTCCGAATAATTCATTACATTCTACACAATGGCGCAAGGAATTCAAGAGAATTAATCAGATTTAATGGGATTTAATTCCACTTAATCGCAATATATATGATTTTTCGGGATTAAATGTGGCGAGGAGGGTAGGCGGAAAACATCAGGTTGCATTAAATATGAATAATACGGATTAATCGCGCATTGAGTTTGGTGTCAGACTCCTTGATAGGCACCTTGATAAGATTCGGGATCAGGTATTTCGGGTTGTGTTCCCGGTTGCGATGGAACGGTTCCTTCCGGATTGGGAATCTGTGGAGAAGCATTTGGGATAAACTTATCGCCGAGGTCAACTCCGGGGATATTCCTAAGAACGTCTGTTGGAACGGAATATGGTCCGTGACTGTGTATATTTGGAGGTCCTTCGGGGAAGATATCCTCCGGTGAGATCATTTCAGGTGTGTGTTTTTTCTTGTACTCATCTGCCAGTTTAGTGGGGTCTGGCGGTTGAACGAAGTATTTAGCCGTGAATCTGACAGATTCACCCTCTTTGATTTCATCGAGGTCGATTTCAGGTGGTGCTATCGGTTGAGGGTAAGTTGATTTCTGCTCCGTAGGATCAACCTCTTGTCCTGAATCTTTTGAAGATGCGGAATCCTTTATTGCCTCGTTGAAGGCATCATACGCGGCTTTTTCGGCGGCGCGTTCAAGTATCCTCTTCTCACCAATTTGCGCTCTGACAATGTTTTCAGGCGCATTCCCCTTGCGGAAACCCTTGATATCTGTGTTTTCCTTGAACTCGTTAAGAATGTCAGGAATACGTTTTTCAACCTCACCCCACCCAAACTCAATCTTGAGTTCATGTTGTATAGGGTTGATTTCTTTATGTTTGGTTTTAAGGTTCATATTCTTGATAAATGAGGTTCAGGTAATGATAATGAGTTAATATAACAATAATTCTCTTTGCTTCTCTTTATTAAGGGATGTCTCCGTTTGGCGTGTCCGCCAATTTACACTATTTGGACAACCCTGCTTTTTTAAGATTAATGGCCATGTCAAGCGACTTTTCCGCAGGTCTCATCTATTAAAAACGAATACTGGTGATGGAACATTATGTAATTCAATTGCTACTTTGAAATCTAAAAATGCTCTTTCGTAATCACCTAATTCACCATAGGATAGACCTCTGATAAAGTAGGAGGCAGAATTTTTGTTATCTAGTTGAATTGATATAGTACAGTCTTCTATCGCATCTAAATATCTCTCAAGTTTATGATACAAATTTCCTCGGTTTGTATATGCATTTGAATAAGCGGGATTAATTTCGATAGCTTGTCTAAAGCTGGATAAAGCGCTGTCATTATCAGCGATACATACTAATGCTAATCCTCGGTTATTATATGCTTCAGAGTAATCAGGATTAAGTTTTATTGCAATATTAAATTCAATTAGGGCTTTTTGATATTTATTTAATAATAAATAAGTTGTTCCTCTATTATTATAGGACGATATATGCTCTGAATCTATTTCAATCGCCTTATTGAAATCTGATAAAGCTAGAAACAGTTGGTTGCTTCTTTTATATGCAAGCCCTCTGTCGTTATAAGATTGCACTTGTTCTGGGTTTAGTTCCAAAGCTAATGAAAACTCCTCTATTGCTTTTAAATAATCCTCTAAAACTAAATATACTTCTCCACGGTTGTGATATAAAAGAGAATCATTCGGATCGAGTTCAATCGCTTTATTGTAGTATTCGATGGAGAGATCGTATTTATGGATATCAAAATAAGTACTTCCTAAGCCAGAATAACCCCATGACCATTGAGGATATGTTTCTATAGTTTTTTTGAAATATTTGATAGCTAGATCGTTTTCATTTTTGATATTATAAACAGTACCAATTTCGTATAACGCCATCTTCTCTTTTGGGTTAACCTTCAGAGCGTCAATGCAATAAATCTGTGCATTATCATAATCCCCCTTTTTTCGATATGCTCTTCCAATGTAGCTCAGTAATTTGGGGTTATCTGGATGTTTCAATAAAGCTTCTTTTAAAAGCTGAATCGATTTATCATACTCGCCGCATTCAATTGTATTCCAAATTCTATCATATGTATCTGTCAGATCAACAGATGTGTTATCAGATTGTGAAACACATGTAGCCAGAAAAATCGTTGTAAAAAACAAAAATGAGAATATTATCTGTTTCATTTTCTTCTCCTAAAATTTATGAAATTCGAAGGTTATACTAACATTCAGTTTCTGTTGTAATAGTTAATACAGATGTCCCATATTATTACTGTAGCATTTTGCCATCACAAGTATCATCACCCATTGCAGGATTGAATTCATTTCCGAATGCAAAACCACCCTGTCCAGATGCCCAATCAGGATCTAGGACATCATATAAATATAGACATTGATAAAAGGCCCTAAAAGCATTTCTACGACATATATATGAAGATAATTTATTATATATTGGAGTGGGTACCATTACCCAACCCTCAGGATATCTAAATGTAGGAAGTTTAATTATTGGTCCGGCATATTCACACCCCTTCAAAGCAGACTGATAGGCACAACAACAAAATTGAAAGTCACACCAATCACGAATTTTCTTATATGGTACACTTGGGGGAGGTTTACAGCCACCATGTTCACAGTCCGGGGAAAAACTAGCCTTTAATATTGTAGTGAAAATCGATGATTCTTTGCTGGTATTGATTGGCAATGCACTCATTGCTTCACCACCTTTACCATTTGGTCCAATTTTAGGAGGTCCGAACGCAATAGAACCACCACCTCCACCAGATGCACCGCCTCCCATTGCAGCAGGTGCATTCTGCTCACCACCAGCCCAACAACATGGGCAATCACATTCATCTTCCCAGGTAAGATTACAAAATGAGTTAAGATCCACATAAACTCCACCATCGCAACAAGTATCCAACCAGCTGGGTTGATCATCATATTGGCAACAATGTACATTACAATCTGGATATCTGGGATCATCCACACACTTTTCAGGCCACCAAACCACACATTTTCGTTTCGCCTCCTCAGAATCATCGCCGTCATCACCTGGGTCGCCAGAACCAGACCCTGGAGTGTTACGGAACGGTGAATGTCCGCCACCGCAACCGCCATCGGTGCCTGAGCCACCGCCAAAACCACTCCATTCCGCTGGCAATGTCTCTGGGCCTTCCGGCTGATAACCGCTGGTATCCGACATCTGCGTCGGGCGATTATACGCATACTGGTACGGGTTCGCGCTCAACGGATTCGTCTTATGCGGAGCTCTCATGTATGTAATCGGGTCGCGCTGCATGAACCGTCCGAACGCAGGCACATAATGCCTCACGCCCATGCGATAGAAATAACCGCGCTCCTGACCAGCAACCGATGTATGAAACTCTTTGTCCTCTAAAAACCCGCCGTGATACTGAATGTGATTCTCCTCTTGTGGCTCAAAGCCCGTGACATGGAACGGTTCACCCTCCGCGGTGGTTTTATAGCCTCCCTCCTTCAATGTTGGAGTATCCATATCAGGAAACAGGACATTCAGAGTCGTGCCAATCGCACTGTTTACATGCAGTGTGTCAGTGTCCGTCTCCCCATCAGTCTCACGCTTGCGAACAACCTGACCACCCAAACCGCGCAGGTAATCCCACTCGATATCCGCCTCAGCCGTTGTCGGGTTAAGCACTGTCACATCATACTCCTGCACAAGATTTCCGCCTTGATAATAATAATGAGTCGCCTTTTCAAATTCCCAATCCTCACTAACCCAATCGTATATCTCCTTACGGAACACACGCCCCATCGGGTCATAAAGCAGTCTGATTTTTCTGTCGTCCGTTACGATATATTCCGTCAACCGATTATGAGAATCATACTTCATTGTGTCCGGCAGGTCAATCGGTTGCACCGGCAGAGGATCTGGTGCAGGTTGTCAAGGAGTCTGACACCGGTAGAATTGAATTTACCAGTTAACATGCTTGTTACCAATGAAAAAATATTCTTATTGCCCATTTACACGTTTGCTTTGGTTAAGGAATCTGACACCGGAATTACACGATAGCCGATTACTTTTGCGAGAAATCATTTTCAAAACATATACCGGGTTATTACTGCGGCTGGTTGAATTAAGTCTGATTAGTTGGGATAATACATAATGGCAAGCAATATTTAATCGTATTGATGCAGGTTAAGAATATTGAGCAATACAACCAAACCGCATATGGTAAAAAAAAATCTTACTCTGGCTGGGTTTTTTCTTCATCTGGGAATTATTGCGGGGATTATTGATTCATGCTGGGCACTTCGCGATTACCTTTCAGTCGTTAATATTCCAATTGCCAGCCTTTCATTTCTTGTCACGGCTGTATTCATATATGGCCTTGCAGGTTTTGTGTGGTCTATCCCTGTCGCATTATTTGAACGCAGGCTGACAAAATCAAGTGATGTAAAAGATAATGAACGTGTGATATCCGTTGCATCCGGGATGCTTGTTCCCATTATGCTTCTTCCTGTGATTTATGCAATGATTGGAACACTGCATGTTATGCCAATCTCTCTCTTTCGCCTTCTAAAACTTATCGTTGTCATTGTTTTGGTAATTATATATGCCAGGTTGCTCTATATCGGCGGAAGAGCATTTTTCAAGTACTTGATTGAAAAAAAGATATCATTAATGCCATTAATTCTCTCTGAGCTGATTGTTCTTATCATTGGTTACTTTGCGATAATTGGTATTTCGTTTGGCAATCTGGCAGTTAATCTAATTATCGCTTTTGTCCTGGCTAATGCATGCTGGATGCTTTTTAGAAGTCGATTTTCTCCAATCAGGAATTCGGTTGTCAGGAATATATTCAGGATTGCAGTTGTCTGCATAATGCTGTTTCCCATAGCAACCGGCTTGTTTGCGCGGGAGGATACCAGCGGATTGGATACTGTGAATGGGCATGGGAGCATAATCGTCATTTCAATTGATGCGTTACGCGCGGATTACCTTCCACAATACGGCTCGAATATGACAGAGGTTCCAAACATTACCCGGTTTTCTCAGGATGCTGTAGCATTTGATAAAATGTATGTTGTATCGCCATGGACACTGCCGTCAATGGCAAGCTTGCTTACCGGTGTTTATCCCACTGTGCATGGCGCCAACATAGAAACTCACAAGGTTCACAGTGAAATGCCAACTCTTGCTGAAACTTTGAAAGAGCAGGGATATTCGACAGGTGCATTCGTGGTTAATCCAATGATGGCAATATCGACTGAATTAAACAAAGGATTCGATGAATATTATGAACCCCACTCTATGAAAGGACCATTCAGTCATCTTCGAACATTTATGTTTTACTTTGAATATATTTTTCTTGAACTATGCGAACGTCGCATAATTCATTTTGACGGGATATTTGCAGATAAAATGGAAAGGAAATTGTTTCCATGGATTAAAAAGCATAAAAATAATAAAGTATTCTTATGGGTGCATTATTTTGCACCGCATATTCCGTATTGTCCCCCGGACAGATATTTGAAAAGGAAAAATCAACAGGGTGATGGAAGCGTTAAACATGCCTCGTATGAGTTAATGCTTCATATTAGTTCAGGAGTTTTGAAGTGCACGGAAAAGAAACTTAACTGCCTGAAAGATTTGTATGCAGGTGATATAGAGTTCTCTGATGAGAGAATCGGTGTTCTGCTTTACAAAATAAAGGAAGCAGGATGGACAAATTCAACAATTATTATTACATCAGATCATGGTGAGGAGCTTTTCGAACATGGGTCTTTTGACCACGGGCATACATTCTACAATGAAATTGTCCATGTTCCGCTTATCATACATACAGGCAATGGTGTAATGCCGATTCCGGAAGGACGAGAGAAAAAACCTGTCAATATGCTGGATCTTACAGCAACAATCTGTGATATTGCCGGTGTTGAAAATTCAGATTTTTATAAACAACTTCAGGGAACAAGTATTTTCAGTGATACACCCGGGGTAAAACCAACGGATCTGATATTTATCGAATCCCTGCATCGCGGAATTCCTGAAAGGATCGCCGTTATTAAGAATGATGTTAAATATTTTGCGTATGCTGATGATGAAATTAGAGAAGTATTTAATCTCATCGATGATCCTTTCGAGCTCTTCAACATAATCAACACTGTTCCAGATGAGATTCTTGATGAAATTGGTGAAGATATTAAAAAGTGGCGCAGTGAAAATGAAATTTTAAGGCGATCACTTAGATCAAACCCCGATGAAGAAGAGAAAGCGAAATATACCCGTAACGCCCTGAAAGGACTGGGGTATATTTAGCCTTTATTAAAGCCCCGATATCAGATCATCCCGACGCTTCTCCCGCAATTCCTTATGCATATCCCGACACCGGTTAAGCCAGAGTTTTTCGTATTCGTCTGAGGGAATTACTCTGTCCTTTAGGTCGGCTATTTTGTGGATGCCCTCATCTTTGCACCATTGGACTAAGGGGGCAAGATATTGATAAGGTTATCTAAAATAACCTGTTTCAGCATGACACTTATTGTCTGTAGACACATTGAGTGGAAACTTATAGTATGCAATTCATGAAGAAGGAAAATAAAGAAAAAATCACGAGCCTACTTGGGCAATGTATAAAAAATCGAAGGACTTTGTTAAACATATCCCAAGAAGAACTTGCGATTAAGTCTGGTTTGCATAGAACTTACATAGGCGATATTGAATGTGGAAAGCGAAACGTATCAATTATTAATATTGTCCGTATCGCCTCTGCACTTGATATAGCACTTTCAGAATTATTGAAACCCTTCGGCAATATGAGTTTCAATTAACTATTTTAGGAGTGAAATAATGGCAGGAAACGAATTAAACGTCTGTAGATTTTTAGTAATGAATTTATCATCCATCCGTTTATCACATCTGGGACGCATTGATGAGATACGTGATCCTGATGGTGGAATTATCTCATCCCAAGATGAAATCAATAAAATATCCACTCAAAGTTCAAGGAAGAAAGCTGATATCTACATTAATGGTAAAGGAGTATCAATTAAACAAACAGGTGGCTCTGTTGCTTTTAACCGATTGCAAAGGGCAAATATTGCAGGCATCTTTGAATTGCTTCAATTTACTGGAATTGACCGTTTGATTTCCAAGCTTGATAAAGCAGTCAATAGTTTTCATCTGGGGCACCTTGATCGACGAAACAGATGCTGGGCTGATTTTTTCCTCGAGAATCAATTCAGATCTCTTCTTGAATTCTTAATGATGAAAGGAAGCCCAAATGTTGGTTTATCCAACGCTCCAGCTGAATTCATTTTAGAAGCCCCACATTCAGAAATTTCATTAGAGAACATTAACGTTTATACGTTTGAGGAGTATTTTAGCAAGTACAAATCCCAGTTTAAAATTGCATTAAGACGCCAATGGGTCGGTCAAAAAAGCAATTCAGAACATAATCGAGCGCTCAGCCTGCTAAAAAAGGCAGGTAATGCACCATGGATTTATCATGATGTTAGCGGTTGCCCAAGAACTGGATGGCGTGTAAATTTCCCTGCTGAACAAAGAAAAACAGTCTATTTCTTAATGATTGAAAAGGAAATTCATTGAATATTGATGCAGAAAGAACTCAGTTTTCTTTACTATCATCACTTAAAAACCTGATTACTTTATCGATGGTTTCGTCAAATTTATCATATACATCATGCTCCCAAATTCGCATGACTTTCCAACCATCCCGACGAAGCTTTGCTCGATTTCTCCGGTCTCTTTTTATGTTTCGCTCAATTTTCTCAAGCCAATATTTTTTAGGCAGCCTTTTTTTCAATTTCGAAAATTGGTAACCATGCCAAAAATCACCATCAATGAAAACAGCGATTTTCTTCCTCGGTAAAGCAATATCAGGATTGCCTAATGCTCTTTTGTAATGCTTTTGGAAGTAAACTCCTCTTTTTCTTAGTTCACGAAAAACGAGTATTTCAACTTTAGTGTTCTTTGAGCGAATGCTCGACATGATTTGGCTGCGTTTTTCTTTTGTGAACTTGTCCATTTTGAGGAATTGTTAACTTATTTAAACCAATATACTCTTGAATATCCTTTGCTATCTGATCAGCTAGTAGTTTAGCAAATTCAACAGGAACTGCATTACCAATCATTTTGTAACCATCAGCGATGTTATCATAAATGTATGTGAATTCATCTGGGAATGTTTGAATTCTTGCGCATTCCCTAACAGATAGTCTCCTGTACAAATGCTCTTTGCCAGGGGCGAAAATCCTTTTATTTTTCTCAATAAATAACATCTTAGGAGCTTGGGGATGAATGGGAGCATGCCGTCCACCTGCCTGGATAGTAAATGATTGCTCATCCCAACTTCTTACGCGATTCCTTGACATATATATGGTTGAGAACCCGCCATTCATATATTCGTGATTGGGAATTTCAAGATCATTACCGTTGGTTTTGTTGAAATCTTTAGCTGGTTTTGCGCTTTCCCGCAAATCATAAATTGTATCTTTAAGTGTTCGGCAAGGTGTAAATCCACAAGGAAATTTGAATTTCAGACCCATTTTGTTGTGATAACCAATAAAAATAACCCGTTTGCGATCTTGCGGGACATTAAAATATTTCACATTTAAAAGCGCATAGTTAACATTATAGCCTGCCTTGCTGAATTCACTAAGGATCTCCGCAACTGCTTTTGAATGCCGTTCCTGCATCATTCCTGAAACATTCTCAGCAAGAAAAAAAAGCGGTTGCTTATCTTTCAACACACGTATATATTCAAAGAAAACCTTTCCTCGGCTATCATTTATGCCTCGTTGGGCGCCAGCTTCACTCCATGCCTGGCATGGTGGCCCTCCAATAATCCCAATGGAATCAGGTATTTCAAATGAAGGGATGTTTACAATGCTTTTCCGATCAAGGAAAACATGTGGAAAATTCAATTCAAAGGTTTCCCATACGGCTTTGTCAAAATCATTTGCCCATGTTGTTTCAAATCCAGCTTTCTCAAAGCCTAAATCTAACCCACCAGCACCTGAGAAAAGTGATATTATTTTCATTTCGATACCCTCATTTTAAAAAGTTACCATGCGACACTAAACATTTGACTTCTAGCCATTATTTTACACAAAGATTTAATTCAACGCAATAGTAATATTAAATTTTTTTTAATGCTTCTGCGTTCTTTTTTTCTGGATTAAATCGTTGAGAAAATACAACTTTCATCTCTCCCCCAATTCCTTATGCATATCCCGGCACCGGTTAAGCCAGAGTTTTTCGTACTCGTCTGAGGGAATTACTCTGTCCTTTAGGTCGGCGATTTTGTGGATGCCCTCATCTTTGCACCATTGGACACAGATTTTGTACGCCTCCCAATCTTCATCATCCTCATCCCAAACCGCGCGGATTTCTGTCTGGTTGTTCATGAATGCGGCGAACGCTCGCGTGTGGCCATCGGTGTAGATGATGTCATCGCCGAGTTTTTTCACAGTTACGGGGGTTAAAGCTCCGGTTGTCAGGTAGTTGAATGTTTTCCTGACTCGCGCGAGTTTTGACGAGCTGATATATAACTGGCTCGGTTGGATTTCGTTTAGTTTGAGTATGAATATCTCGGGCATCTTTTCATTTTATAGCGAGTTCGAGGAATTGGCAAATTCCACCGGGAGCGCCGCACAGGCGTGCGGCGCTCCCGGTATGGTGTTTTCGGCATCTTCACTATCAATGCGTTTGTGCTATAATACGTAAAACAATAATTTTTCTAAAACAACGTGGATGTGCTTATCATGCGTACCACTATCTTTCTTTTGATTATTTCAGCAATAATAATTTTATCAGGATGTTCCGGCGGGAGTGATACTGTTCTTCCCGGCAATGACCCTTGCACTCCGTTAGCATATAACAGCCTTCCCGCAGGTGTTACGGATTACTTCGCGGACGGTACGCCATCAGCAGGAATGGGAGCGCTGGGATTATTCCAGCTGGAAATAAATCCATCGGAAAAAAGCGCTGAATTGATTTCACTCAGGCAGTCCGCATTGACCGATGTTCTTGAAGTGGTCGATATAACCAATTTCCTTCAACTCGCTCCGTGCGCGGATTGTGTGAAGGTCAAATCTGTCTCTTTGGATATTGATGGCAACCTTGTTGTATCAATCGGAATCAAGCATCCGTTTGAAGCCGGCGACCCGTTCAAGCCAATCACCGGGAAAAATCGCGGCGACCTTCATGTTTTCAATGTCGAGGGCATTGTGATTTCAGATGCCCCTGTAACACTGTTTGGGCATCTAAACAAAGCAGTCGCGGGATTTGAACTTGTCAGCGCGGATGGCCTCACCGGGTATCTCGATGATGTACTTGATGCGATTTTCCCCACGGAAGCCACTGTTCATCCTTATGTAACACATTTCGACGATTACTCAGCCGGCAATTTCGATGCAGGCAATCCGATGGGATTCGAGAGTGTAACCGACCCGCCGCCATCGGGAAATCTTGTAATGGCGATGGGATGCGATTATGACTATCAGGATTACGTTTTCAATCTGAGCGGTGAGCCTGTCAGTTTCATTTATGCAATTGGATGTACATACGCTGTCAGTTCAGCATCGAAGATGGATAGATTCACTCCTGAATTCAGGATTCCACAGCACAATAAAAAAGCTGCCAGCGAAGTTTCGCTGCATATAATCTCGAATGAACTTGCGGGCGAGGATACATTATCAACTGCTGAAATTGAAATTCATGTTGTCGATATCAGCCACGGCGTAGCTATTGGAACAGTTCTAAATGAGATGTTCGCGGATTCATCCGTTGATGATATTTTTATTGATATCCCGTCTGTTATGACAGACATGCTTATTCTGGACGGAAATAATCCTGTAAGCGGTACAGGGCATGAGCCATCCGACCCGCTTGTCTATCAGGGGACGATCACAAATACTGCCGGAGTGACTGAGGGGACATACACGGGATTGATAAAAGTAACGGACACCTACGCTCCGGCGCAAAATACAAATCCGCTTATTTATGGCATGGACGGCATCGAACGAGTTGACCCGATACAGAATCCATTGGAGGGGTTATTCGCGATTTCCGAATTTGCAACCTATCAGATTTTCAATATTTATGTGATGACTGGAAATGATCCTCCAATCGCGGTATTGGAAACTGATCCTTCCCCAGCGGTGATTACGCAGTACATGACAATCGATCTGATTGCGACATCATCATCCGATGCTGACGGCACGATCGACCTGTACGAATACGATTACGACTGGGATGATGTCCCTGCTAATTTCACTGTGGATGATTCGAACACGACCGGATTGATAACATCACCTTCTTACGACACAGAGGGATTCTACACAATCGGATTGAGAGTTACTGATGATGTTCTCGCTGTTGGCTATGATTCAGTTGAACTTGAGGTTGAAGCTGGATGCGTAATTTTCGTCGATGATGACAACACAGCAG
>CBDURE010000064.1:0-18759 GCA_965369605.1 uncultured bacterium | reverse complement strand
CGCTCGCGGGGAGGGCTGGGGTGGGGGTTTCTTGTTTGCAACGTCTTTTTCAACAGCCCCATCCTGTCTGCATCAATACAGCTACACGTTGAAAAACGCAAGGCTAAGGTCATCGCCCCTGTCAATTGTATAGAGGCTCGCGCCGGTTGCGAGAACCTGATTATCGAAATCCTCCATGTCGCTTCCCCACATTTTATGCCACTTTTCAAGAGTTTTGGATGAAAATTCCTGTGTGAGAAATGATTTGAAATTAACATGGACAACAAGAACATTGCCGCCATACCGATTAAGCGACTCGATGCTGTCGATGATATCCTGGTCTTTTCGCGCGGTGATGATAATCCAGCTTAAGCCCGGATATCTGTCAGAGAGGGCATCAACGCGTCCCTGCAATTCAAGAGTGCCGTCGTTACGGCTTGCAGCGAGCACCCTGAGTTCCCTGTCGAACATGCGTTCGCCTTTTAAACTTTCAGAGACTGAAATATCATCCGCTGCCAGCGCGAGAACATGGGGGATTTTTTCATCATCGAACTGTTCAAGAAGCCCGGCGGTACATTCAATCATGTATTCAAGCGATGTTTCCCTGCCCTTTCCGGCATTGAATCCCTTTTTGAGATCCAGAACGATTCCCCAGTTGGATTCCACCTGCTGAACAAACTGTTTGACCATCAGCTTGTTATGTCGCGCGGATGATTTCCAGTGGACGAATTTCAGCGGGTCGCCCTCCTGATATTCACGAATGCCCAGGAATTCAGGGCTTGATCCCTCCCTGTCGCGAGGTATGTTGTCATCGCGAAGAATCCTGCTGGTACCGCCCATCGGGAAATATTTCAAACTTGCCCATGTGGGAAGAATAAGGACCTCAGTGAATCCCTTTACTTTAATTGTGAATCTAAATAGTCCAAGCGGATCGCCAGCTTCCAACTCACCGGGTCCAAGGCGATACTTGCCCCTGACTGGAAAAACCAGAGGTATGCTTCGATTAAACCAGTTTCCCCTGATAAGCGGTGGAAAGGTGATTGGAAATTCAGCGACAAGTCCCGTTTTATGAAATGCCTCCTCGAACAGGTCAACTTCCTCGATAAGAGTAATTCCAAAATATTTGAAGAAACGCCCTGTCAGGGAAATTGATTCTCTCAAAGTAAGTGTTGATGATGCTGTCAGATCCAGCCCTGAGATATAGCCTCGTGTCGCGTTGTCGGTGAACCTGACTCCGAATGCCGAGAAAAACGAACGGCTGGTCAGCTGGTATGTTGCGAATAACTGTTCACCCGCAACGCCCTCATCCGGGAGTTCACGCCGAATCTCAATCGATTTGGCTGCAATCATCGCCCAGATAAGTGAAAAGAGCGGAATCGAGAGGAAAATAAGTCCTGTGAATAATGTAAGCGCAATCCATGAACGTATAAACGCCGCTACTGCGATTGAGCCGAAGAAAATAACAATCATTCCCTCACGGGAAACTTTCACCGGGATTCACCTTTGTCGATGGGGTCGATACTCATCAGGATTGAGGAAATAATGTCATCCTGCCCGCCTTTCTGCGCCGCTGCCTGGGGTTTTAGCAACATTCGATGAGCCAGTATAATAGGGGCAAGCTCTTTTACATCAATTGGAATCACATAATCCCTGTTCCTGACCAAAGCGAGCGCTTTCGCGGCTCTAACCAGATTCAAGCTGCCTCGCGGTGACGCGCCTACAATTATCGATGGGTCACGCCTGGTTCGGTTGATTATCCTGACAATGTAATCCTTGATGCTGTCATCGACATGAACCTTTTTCGCGATATTGCGCATTTTGAGAATCGTCTCAATATCAAGTACGGGAACAACATCTTCAATCGGATGCCTTATCTGCTGGGCGTTCATCATCTCGATTTCGATTTGAGCATCGAGATAGCCAAGCGATAACCGCATCATGAAGCGGTCTTTCTGCGCTTCGGGAAGAGCGTATGTTCCATGAAATTCAATCGGATTCTGTGTCGCGATGACCATGAAAACATCAGGAAGGATGAAAGTTTCAGTTTCAATTGTAACCTGATGCTCCTCCATGCACTCCAGTAGAGCGGACTGCGTTCGCGGTGTGGCTCGGTTTATTTCATCCGCCAGAACTATATTGGCGAATATCGGACCTTTTCTAAGTTGGAATTCACTTGATTTCTGGTTGTAGATAAAAGTTCCTGTGATGTCGCTTGGCAAAAGGTCGGGTGTGCACTGTACTCGCTGGAATGAACCCTCAACCAGTTTCGCCAGCGTTTTAGCGAGAATTGTTTTGCCAGTGCCGGGAACATCCTCGATAAGAACATGGCCATCAGCAAGAAGCGCCGTTATGATATATTCAACAACCTTGCGTTTGCCGATGAATACATTCTCGATTGCATCAGCTAAAACGCAAATCGTGTTTGTAATGCTCTCGAAATCACTTTCAGGGATTCTGCCGTCTGTTGAGTTTATCTCGGGTACAATTTCTTTTTCGGTTTTATGTGACAAAACGACCTCTGCTTCATGTTACAAATGAGTGAAATGCACCATGGCGTTTAACATACTTATTGTATCATATCGAAGGCTTTCAGTAATGCGGTGGGGAAAAGCTGTTTATTCGTTTCCCAACGAATTTTCAAGCTGAATCAGGTCGAATTTCGCTTCTATGTCCTCATCAGGGAAAAAGTCCTCAACATCGAAACGCCAAACCTGCCTTGTTTCACCTGTGTCCGATGCGAGTATTTCAGTGAGTTTGAAATCGTAATTCGATTCAACAAGCTCATAACCGTCGGGCAGGTAAATCTCGAAACGTCCCTTTTTAAGAGGTTTCTCCCATGCGCGAATTGTCGTGACTATGTAACCTATCTCGTTGTTATTAAGCTTGTGGCTGTATCGGCACGCCATTATTTTAGATTGCATTTTGGGAAATTTGAATCGATAGGCAAAACTGCTGCCCATCGGCATAATTGTATGAGAGTATTTATTCTTCCCGCGTATGATTTCCCAGTTATCCCCCGCATTTATATTCGCGTCTGTAACCAGTACTGATTCAGGGATAAGGCTGCCAATATCGCTGTAAACGGGAAATTCAATCATGCGTGTAATGTTAAACGGATTGCTGTTCTCGAAGATAAAATATCCCTGAATTTCAAGATTGAAACCGTCATCGGTTTGAATAACATTCATGATGACCTTCTCGGCGACAAAATCCACAGGAGCAGTAATTCGGGGATTGATATAGAAGCAAACAAATAGAACAAACCCGAAAACGAGTACAGCAAGAATCGCTATTACAGCCTTGTAACTCATATTAATTGAAGATGAATTCCCATCTGGCATTATTTAATGAATGCAATAATAATCAGGACCGCTATCGCAAATGCAACAAAACATACAGCAAAGAAAATTTGATTTGTTTGGATATGAGATTTATGGTTTCGACACTCTAATTCCCGCTGCATGCTGATTCCGCGAGGGTCATCCGGGCGAAGTTGCCTGAAGCGCACGAGGTCGTCAAAGACCGCGCTTATCGCGCCAAGCGATAAATCAACTTTGGCGGCAAGAAGATACGTTTCAGCAATATACGGAGCCAGGTCGGACGCTTTATAAAGTTCCTCTCGCGCTTCTTCGAAAAATCCCTCACGGCTTCGATGCAGAGCCAGATTGTAATGCTCCTTGGCGGCGAATTCGATATCAATCATGGTTTTTAATTCAGCGATTTTACTTTCAAGGTCAATTCCCCACGGAGATGAATTAAACCCGGATTCGTAAACCTCATCGTAAATCGCCAGCGCTTTTTGATACTGATGGTTTAGAACATCGATTTCAGCGCCGATTAACCGCGATGTTATTTCCGCTTTCTCATCCAGTGTGGATGCGATTTCCAGTTTGACTTTGGCGTTTTCGAATTCACGCTGCCGTATGTCATTGCGAGCTTCGAAAAGAAGCGTCTGCGTAAAATCCTCCAGCGAACGCATTGTGGAAAGGTCTGCGCCGCAGTTGTCGCAGCGTTCAGCATCCGGATTGTCCCTGACCGCGGAGCACACCGGGCAAATGGGCTTATTAGAGTTTGTTTTTCTGGTTTCTTCTTCCATTACATCATCTTAAAGCAAATTTAAAAGCGAAAGTATAACAAAAAAAATACATTCAAAGAAATCAGGAATCCTCCTGAGGAATATCTTCTGATGGCATATCTTCTGATAGCATCTCTTCCAAATCATCAAGGGACTGTTTTATTTCATTAGACGGCCTTGAGAGAAATTGAATCATATGTTGCAGAAACTGGTTGTTTTCATCGCGTTCGAGCGCGTCAAGAATAACATGCCTCGCATCGTCATAACGCTCAAGATGTGTCAGTGAAATGGCATACATATGATACCAGACACTATCCGCGGTTCCGGTGTTGATAAGTTTCTCAAGGACATCGCATGCGCCGATGTAGTTTTTCTCATTAAGATGAAGCCTTGCGAGAATACCCGCGGTTGGAAATTGCTCTGCGTCAGGAGCAAAAGCAGGATCAAGAAGAAACGAACGTGTGAACATCTCAAGCGCAAGGTTGTGTCTTTCGACATTCTGGTAAAACACACCGTAGTTGTAATACGCTGAGACATATTTGCTGAGAATTTCCTTCTCATAAGGGTCAAGATTGTCCGTTGTGAAATCAAGTTTTGCGGCGTAAAGCATATTGAACAACGCGGATTTCAAGCATGGCATGGAATGTAAATCGCTCCTTTTTCCATACGCGAAAATCACGCCATCAGGCATGATTTCCAAATTATATGTTGCAGGTTTATAATCAGGTGAGAAGAAAGAAAAATAGATATTTCTGTACGGGTTGGCAATCCTGAGTTGTTCGACAAACATGTTTGGCTGAATTCGGTCGCCTGCGACAAAATTATCAGGCACACTAAGGTCGGGATATTCCCTTTTCATGGAATCCCACCACCACGTGTTGGTTAAGGTCAGCGCGTCATTTTCCAGAATAACAACATCCCTGCGTACATTCGCGACCTGCTGCAGATACCAGAAAAGGAATGGTTCATCACCTTGTGTAATAAGTATTGCGTTTTCCGGGATACTGCAGATTATGTCAAAAGCGTAACGTGAACCGAGATTATGGTCGCGCATCGTGAATCTGCCGCCGTGTGAATTGTAAAATCCCAGAACCATTACAAGCAGAACGGCAAAAATAAGAATCGCGAAAAGAAAACGCGTACCGGTTTGTTTGATAATTCGAGGCACATCCTCAAGCATCCAGGAAAACATATATCCGATGAAAATCGCGAACACAAGATGCGCTGGAATGTAGTAAACCTCCAGATAGAATAATTCCGGCTGAGGTATTTTTCTGAAATAGAAAAAATATGGGACGGATACGAACACATAGCACAATCCGAGCATGAGTCCGAACCGTTTGCCCTTTATCAGAGCAATTAAAAGCCCGATGTAGCCGAAAATCAGGAACCATTTACCGTACGCATTATTAAGCCATCCGCTGTATGCCATTGCCAAACCGCTTATTCCCAGGGATTCATCACTTGATTTGAACCCCTCTTTTATTCCTCTGTATTCTGAACGTGTTGCCACTTTGAAAAAATTGCCGATATTTTCCGGGTTGCCCCAATCCATGAAAGGGTCTTTCGCGGACGCTGATGGCAAATATAAGTTAGGAAGCAATCCGAGCAAAAAGAAAAACAACATTCCCCAGAGTATGCTTTTGGTGAGCCTGATTTTTTTTGCGGCAAGTGAGAGGAAGAGAAACACAGCGACAGGAAGAAGCATCGCGAGTACGGATGTATGATGGGAAAGCCCCAAACCAAATAATAGCGCGACAAGGAGCAATCGCCATGATGTCGTTTTTTCATTGATTAAAACCAGCACGTAGATAATCAGAGCTGTAATCAGCGCATGAAGCGTATAAACCTCACCAATCAGGCATTGTGAAAGGAAAGTCGTACCGGTTGCGAATAAAAACGCGCCCAGAAACGCGGCAAAAGGATTTTTCAGCACTCGCGCGATGATAAAATAAACAACAATCACTGTGATAACGCCAATCCAGAGGGACATCATGTTCATTCTAAACGCGACATCGAAAATGCCGTCCGGGTATGCTGTCGATGGCGAAGCGAATGAAAGGTGGGAGAAAATCCGTCCAAGCATTGTAAACAGCGGGTATCCGGGCGGATGGGCAATCCCGGATGTGAATGCGGCCGTTGCCAATTCGCCGGAATCGCCGACGGCAAGTACAGGGCATACTCTCACGCCGTAAATTATCCGTGTTGTAATTGCGAGGATAACAACAAGAATCGCGGATATCGGAATCAGTTTAGCGTGTTTTGAATCACGATTCCTGTCCGACCCGCGGGAGTCTGATATGTTGAGATAACCACGAGTTGCCATTTTTCAGGTGGAAATAATCCGGTCAATCAGAATGAATGCAATTATATAGGGGCTTGGCTAAAAAGGCAAAAAAAAGAACCTCACCCCCGACCCCTCTCATGCAACAGGAGAGGGGAGAAAGCATAGTATTTCCTGCATTAGAAGAGAAGAAAGAACATAGTTATTTCCTGCTCCCCCTCTCCTGATGCAGGAGAGGGGGCTGGGGGGGGTGAGGTCCTATTATTCAACAATACAAAATTTTCATAATTCAAAATCTACTTCAAACCGTCAAGGACGGTTCTGAATCGTTTGATAACATCATCGCAAGCCTCTTTGGTAATTGTCAAAGGCGGCTCGATGCGGATAACTTTCGGATTATTCATCGTATGCGCTGTGAGTACTTGATGGTTGAAAAGTTCCTGCGCTGCTTTTACAGATTTGTCTTTCTCCTTGAATTCGACGCCAATCATCAGCCCGATTCCACGGACAGCCATAATCAATTCAGGATAATCCGCCATTATTTTTTCGAATTCAGATTTGAAATGAGCGCCAGTATCGGCAGCCCTTTCGGCAATATTCTCTGTTACAAGCACCTCGATTGCCGCTATACCAGCGGCGCATGAAAGCGGATTGCCTCCGAAAGTAGTCGAATGAACAAACGGATTAGGCTCAAGGAATTTCCAAACTTCAGGCGTGGCGGTGCAGCATCCGACCGGCATTACGCCTCCACCAAGCGCTTTTGCGAGTCCCATGATATCAGGAGCGACATCCCAGTTTTCGCACGCGAAATTCTTTCCGGTTCGTCCCATTCCACTCTGAACCTCATCAAAGATAAGGAGCAGTTTTTTATCATCGCAAAGCTGGCGGACTTTCGGAAGGTAATCATCATCAGGAACAACGATTCCACCCTCGCCCTGAACAGGTTCCATCATGATTGAGCCTATTTCATCAGTAACAGCATTCGCGAGAGCATCGATATTGTTAAACGGAACAGGGACAAATCCCTCAAGCAATGGTTCAAACGGCTTGCGATAGACATCACGGAACGTCGCTGAAAGCGCGCCCATTGTTTTGCCGTGATAGCCCATCTCCATGACAATCATTCCGTGCTTTCCCGATGCCAGCATTGCGAATTTTATTGCCGCTTCGCTTGCTTCAGCGCCGGAATTGCAGAAAAATGTATATTGAAGGTCTCCCGGTGTAATCTGTGAAAGGAGTTTCGCGAATCGTCCCATGTGCGGGTTAAGCAGCTCCTGAGATGAAATGCCCATGCGGTCTATTTGACTTTTCACAGCATTTACGATTTTCGGGTGAAGATGTCCGAAATTGAAAACGCCGTAACCGCCAAGGCAGTCGATGTACTCGTTTCCTTCAAGATCGATTAGAATATAATCGCGGCCAGTCCACTCGATTAATCCGGCATCACCGCTTTTACGCCATTTAACCAGCGCTGGATTTACATGGTGATTCAGGTTGTCCATTGTCTCACTGATAAAATCAGCACGCTCTTCATCAGTAATAACCGCCGGTATGTTGAATTTCATTTCTTCGTTCATCATTGATAACATTATGAAAACACCTCCGTGATTTCGGTATTATATTGTTGAATAAGTAAAAAATTACAGGAATAGAATACAGAGGGAAGGTTTCATTTAGTCCAGCCGGTCCATGCGAGTGCGTTGAGTATTTTCTGAAGAAGTTTTTCCATTACGATTAATGATAATACTTCATAATCAAGCGTTTTGGCAACCCCTGAAATATCCCCGTCATTCCCGCGAAAGGGCTTGTTGAAAAAGGTGAGTTTCCACCGTAACCCGGAATGCCTTTATATAAAAATGTGAATCTACTCTGCAACGTTCGCAGGCATTCCGGGGTTTCGCATAAATAGCCACCTCCCCGGCATGCCTGCCAGATTTGGATGGATTATTCACTCTCTCTACAAAGGCATGACCGGGTTACGGGATAAATAGGCTTTTTCAACAAGCCCTTTCGCGGGAATGACGGAATCTTTATCCCTTTTCGTGGAAATGACAAAATCTTGTTTCGTGGAAATGAAAAAGCAGAGGGTTAAAATCCTCTGCTATTTATATCAATAATTATCGATTAAAGGTCTTTAACATCTTCCAGAGGAATCGACATCGGTTGTTTTAAACCGGGAGGACCATAGTTGCGCTCGATTTCATTTTCCAAAGCGCGCTTGTGATTATCTCTTAACCAGGCATCCAAAAGTTTTTTCAGTTCAACGCCAACAGGATCATCTGCGGAATAGAGATCGTAAATCTCCTCCGGATCATTAATGACATGATACAGCCTGTAATCCTGATTATGAATCCTGATAAGTTCGTAGTTGCCCTTGATAACGGAATACTTGTTCGGTTCATCCCAGTAGCAAAAGGCGGGGTATTCATCTTTCAGATTGGGCCTTGATGAAAATCCCATCAGGTTCATGCCTGAAATCCGCCTGTTTGGCTTGACTCCCATATAGCCAAGGATAGTCGGCATGATATCAATCCCCTCAACGACATCCTTTATTCTTGCCGCGCCGCCATTTGGGATATGGACAATCAACGGAATACTGCTCAGGTTGTGATGGACATGCTGTCCATAATTGAAATAATAACCATGTTCACCCAGCGACTGTCCATGCAGCCCGGAGATAACAACCATTGTGTCATCATTGATATCCAGACGATACAACGTATCCAGCAGTTTTCCGATGTAATAATCCGTTTCAACAATTTCAGCGTCATAACGTCGAATCATCTCGCCAACAGTCGGCGTCTCGCCCGAAATCCCATGATAAGCGGGTATCTGGTTTAAAGGATAGTCATCCGAATCCGAGACCGGAATTACTTTTGGGTTGCCATATTCTTTTAATTGATGAAGTTGATTTTCAAACCGCGGTTCGGCATTATAAGGCCCTTTCGGATCAGGAAACTGAACAAGCATAAAGAAAGGCCGGCGGAAATTCCTGCTCAACCATGATTCAGCTGCGTCAAACGTTTCTCCTGAATCACGCACTCTGAATGAACTATCCTCAAGATTTATCATGTGGTCATCGAAATAATCAAACCCTTCGGCAAATCCATAGGCGCCTTTCAAAACACTATTCGACACAACAGCGCATGTAGTATGCCCGGAATCACGAATCGCCGCGACCAGAGTTGGTTCCGGAGTGCAGATAAGGTCACGGAATCCCGCGCTTGTGTTTGTTCTGTTGGATGCCGGATAACAGACCGGATACTCGGAGGTCAGCATCGTTGTCATCGAACGGTATGATTCAGTTGACTGCGCATAGCATCGTTCAAACAGAATCGACTGCCCCGAGAATGAATCGATACTCGGAGTTGTCGTGTTGTCATAACCGTAGGAGCCAATATGGTCAGAGCGAATTCCGCTGAGGTTTATCCATAAAACGTTGCCGTTTTTATTCACCAGATGTTGCGCAATGCCAATGCCGTCAGGGTTGAAGGATGAAGTGTCCCGAGGCTTCACCTGTAACACCATGAATCCAACAACGGCTAGAACGACCAGTAGAGCTATTGTGAGAAAATTCCGCATTTTGACAGTTTATTTTGGCGCCATTAGTGAAAAACTAATCAACGCACAAAAAATCCCCTCAATTAAAATTTTAACTGGTAAGAGCGTTTCTGTCAAACTCAAGATGTGGTTTGATTGTGGGGCAATCAGCACCCCTACCCGGGAGCTCCAGCACCCCTGCCCGGGAGCTTCGGCACCCTTGCCGGAAACCTGGGTGCTCCAGCACCCCTGCCGGAAAGGACGGGGCTGTTGAAAAAAGATGATTTTCACCGTAACCCGGTCATGCCTTTATATGAAAATGTGAATCAAACCCGACAATCCTCGCAGGCATGCCGATACTCCCAGCATGGTTTTCTGTCAGTATGAGATGGGAAGTGAAACAAATGGAGCAAATGAAAAAAGATAAAAAAATGCGGATTTATTGACTGTACCAATCAATAAATCGGGCGGGTGAGATTTGAACTCACGACCCCAAGTCCCCCAGACTTGTACGCTAACCGGACTGCGCTACCGCCCGAAATCAATCAGTTTTCAAATAGCTAGTTTACAGCCTCATTGCAATCATGTCAATCAGTCCAAACCTGTTAACTTGCTAACCTGCTAACTTACTAGCTGATTCCACCATACTCCCACACGCCAGACCAGTCGTTCGTTTCCCCATCATCACTTCCCCACGATAATCCCATCGTTATTTCAATGTCCCATTTCATTCCACTTGCGCCGTACGCGCCAAACATCTTGTTATATCGCTCGATGCCTGCTTTGTCATACTCCCTGCATTTATCAGCGTATTTCTCAATCTGGCGAACCTCCCATGAAATCGCGCTTTCATCGAATGAATATATTGTGTACGCGCATGGATAGCTCACCAATGCCGGGTTTATCGCTAACATTGATGTTGGGTTTACATCAGGATAAAGCACTTTTTTATTCAGATGATAATCGCCCATCAGAACCAGCGGAACTTTATATTGCTCCATCAGCGAAAGGAATTCCTCAGACTTATCCGCAGCTTTGTTCACCCACCACGGATAGTGCATCACGAAAGTTTCAGATAGTTTCGGATTTTCTCTCCCTGATTTATTTGTATAAGGAATCCATTCGACATCCTCGATAGGAGTGTTTACGCTTTTGAAAACAGGAGTAATCACCGGGCAGTGCTGGAAGACAATCACAGGCTTGCTTGAATTACGCTTTAAATCATCCTCAAGCCATTCTATCTGCTCGGATTCAAACGAACCGCGGTCGCCGTTGAAATGAAGCACGTTATCCATCCCAATTATATGAACAACATCGGAATCGCTGTTTGTGAAATCAAGCGAGAAATCATATTTTCGCACACCCGGATACGCTGAATCATCAAACATGACATTCTCATTCAGGTTTTCGTACGTTAAGGGAAAATACTGGCTTATTGTGGGGGGTGAATAATCGGGTTTGTAGTCCCAGTCACCGGGGACCATGAAAAACGGCGCGTCGAGTTCGTGAAGGATTTCAGACAGAAGTTTGTAATCAGCCATCGAGCTTGAATTTATGTTATCCCCGCAAAACAGGACGAAATCAATATCGTTGGATGGTTCAGCATCCTGATTTAGGGCGTTTATCTCGGCAATCGCGATTTTTAATAAATCCGTGCTCTGGTTAAGCAGCTTGAAATAGTCAGGTTTGTCTTTTGCGTTATGGTCGATATGCGGATCAGCTATCAGAGCGAACCTGAAATTGAAATCAGTTTTCGCACCAGCATTATCGAGCGGGGCAAAAACCAGAAAAAATAAAAGAGCTGTCAGAAGTCGTTTCATTACGGCCATCAGGATAGATTCAAATTGATTAATACTCAAGAACACTAGTGTTCGATTTAATTATAGGTCAATTCCCGGGTTCTTGTTGAAAAAGTACAATTTAGAAAATAGTAAATTTGTCGTAGGGGCGTTGCCTGGAATGTATTTCAAAACATAGAATTACGCACGAAACATTGTCATTCTGAGCGCAGCGAAGAATCTATAAGTTGCGTGTTGATGATTAAACCAGATAAAATTATTCCACGCTATCGAGAATAGAGCCTTCGCTTCGCTCAGGATGACAGAAAAAGACGGGTTCTGAGACACTTTCCAGGCAGCGCCCCTACACAACATTCATAATTGGACAGCCCATCAGGTTTTGCTTTTTTCAATCCAATCTGTATAATTTCCTCTTTATTCTCACCCCCGCATGCGGGGGTAAGATTAAGCTCAAAATTTAATCTCAGGGAGAGTTTTATCATGTCACCCTCATCGTTTATACCAGCATTGCCGGTTATCGGCATCATAGGTCTTGTTTTCGCTCTTCTTTATTACATGAAGATAATAAAGATGAAAGTCGGAGACGAGCAGATAAATAAAATCAGCGGATATGTTCATGATGGCGCGATGGCGTTTTTGAAACGTGAATATACATATCTGGTCGTTTTCCTTATCGTTATTTTCATCGTTCTTTTGTTTATCCGGGATATTCTGACCGCTGTTGCGTTCCTGTTTGGCGGCGGATTCTCCATGCTTGCCGGTTTTATCGGAATGAAAGCGGCGACAAAAGCAAACGCCCGTACCACATGGGCTGCGATTAAATGGGGACAGGCGGAAGCGCTTCTCGCGGCATTCAACGGCGGAAGTGTAATGGGGCTTTCAGTGGCATCACTGGGAATTCTGGGACTCTCTCTCCTGTATATAGTATTTAACAACGGTGGCAGCGAAGCAGGCATAATAAACTTCAGCGGAATAATAGCCGGATTTTCCATGGGAGCCTCATCAATCGCACTGTTCGCTCGTGTTGGCGGTGGAATATTCACAAAATCGGCGGATGTCGGCGCTGACCTGGTTGGAAAAGTCGAGGCGGGAATTCCTGAGGATGATCCGAGAAACCCGGCGACAATCGCGGATAATGTCGGAGATAATGTCGGCGACACTGCAGGAATGGGCGCGGATTTATTTGAATCTTATGTCGGCGCGACAGTAGCGACAATCGCAATCGCCGCTGCGCCACTAATTGCTAAAACAGCAACAATAGAAAACATTCTTCCGTTTATCATCTTCCCGCTAATTGTAATCGGGCTTGGTACAGCGGCGTCAATTCTTGGTGTTTTGAGTTTCAATTTCATGAAGAAATTAGAGCCGTCGAAAGCGCTTGAGGGCACTACCACAATTACAAATATCCTTCTTGTAATCGTGCTGGCGATAATAACCAAACCACTCACAGGCAGTTGGATGCCGTTTTGGGTGGTCGTTACTGGAGTTGCAGCGGGAATGATTATTGGCCGACTTTGCGAATATTACACAAGCGGAAAGGTCGTTCAGAATCTGGCAAAACAGGGAGAGACAGGCGCGGCGACAAATATCATCGCGGGGCTTGCTGTCGGAATGAAATCAACAATCCTCCCACTTCTCACTATTGCCACCGCTACAATCATTTCCTATATCCTGATGGACAAAGCCGGATTGCAGGATATTGGGATTTATGGAATCTACGGAATCGGTCTGGCTGCGGTTGGGATGCTCTCTACAGTTGGAGTGGTAATGAGTGTAGATGGCTACGGGCCTATCGCTGACAACGCCGGAGGGCTTGCGGAGATGACCCACCAGGATCCCAAGATCAGGCAAATTACCGATAAACTCGACGCTATGGGCAACTCAACTGCCGCAATCGGCAAGGGATTCGCAATCGGTTCAGCAGCGCTTACAGCGCTGGCGCTGTTTCATGCGTACGCCGCGACGGTAGGAATTAAGAATATCGATATACTCGAACCAACAGTTACAGTCGGAATTTTAATCGGCGCGCTTCTGCCATTTGCTTTCAGTGCAATGGCGATGGAAGCAGTCGGGAAAGCGGCTGGTAAAATGGTAGAGGAAGTCAGGCGTCAGTTCCGTGAAATCAAGGGACTCATGGAGGGCGAGGCTGACGCGGATTATTCAACCTGTGTTGATATCGCGACAAAAAGCGCTCTTAAAGAAATGATTCTTCCCGGCGCTATGGCTGTTCTCGCGCCAATTCTGGTCGGCTTGATTCTCGGTCCCGAAGCGCTCGGCGGACTTCTCGCGGGCGCGACATCATCCGGTGTAATGATGGCAATATTCCTGTCAAATGCCGGTGGAGCATGGGACAACGCGAAGAAATACGTCGAAGAGGGCAATCTCGGCGGCAAAGGCTCGGATGTCCATAAAGCCTGCGTGGTAGGCGACACAGTCGGCGACCCATGCAAGGATACAGCAGGTCCGAGTTTGAATATCCTTATCAAGTTAATGAGCGTTGTGTCGCTGGTATTCGCACCATTCCTCGCGACAATCACACCGCTTCTTGACAAGCTGATTAACTGATTTTGAATACCTGATAAGAAATATCAATTGAAATAGCCAAAGAGCGAACATTATATGTTCGCTCTTTTTTTTATTTTGCGAGATTGCTTGAAACTGCTAGTGGGAAAATATTCACTTTAACTAACATCGGAAACCAACCATAGCATTAATATACAACTCTCATAAGGAATGCGTCCGCACTTCCATTAGAAGTATGCTCATCAACTTCATCAGCTGGATTAAAGTCAATGTTATTCATAAAATGGCCAATAACAAATAGATCTTCTGAGTTTCCAACAACAATGCCATTACCCTCATCCCATAGAGCTGAACCCCAACAATAAGTCCATAAAGGAATACCGACCTTATTATATTTGCTTAAAAAGATATCACTACCACCAATTGCAGTATGAAGACTAAACTCATTGTCGGGATTAAAATTGACAGTATTGCTAAACCTGCCTGTCAGGTAAACATTATCATTTCCGTCAACTGCCAATCCATGACCTTCATCCCAAATACCTGTTCCTCCACAAGTTTGAATCCAACTTAAGTTACCGCTTGAATCAAATTTGCTTAAAAACATATCAGCTGCACCATTAGAAGTACGCCATTCCTCTGCTGCACTCGGATCAAAATCGACAGTATCAGTAAATCGCCCTGTTACAATTACATTATCTAAGCTATCCGTAATCAGATCAAAGCCATTATCCCATATCCCTATGCCTCCCCAAGTACGTGTCCAAGCAAAACTACCATCAGGATTGAACCCACTTAGGAAAATATCGTCAACGCCATTTGAAGTGTGCCAATCTTCTCCTTGTCCGGGATCGAAATCAACTGTTTCCTCGAAACAACCAGTTACTAGTATATTATCGAAGCTGTCAGTGCCTAACCCATGACCTTCATCCCAAATACCCATTCCTCCCCATGTGTGAGCCCAAACTAAAAGTCCCGTTGAATCAAACTTGCTTAAAAATATATCGTTAGCGCCATTTGAAATTTGCCAATCTTCATCTTGTCCAGGATCGAAATCAACCTGATCTCCAAACCAACCTGTGACAAGAACATAATCCAAACTGTCAATTGCAAGCCCATGTCCTTCATCCCAAATACCCAATCCTCCCCATGTATGTGACCAGATTAAATCGCCATTCGAATCAAATTTACTAAGGAAAATATCGCTGCCACCATGTGATGTATATTCTTCATTATTCGTACCAGGATTAAAGTCAACTGTATCCTCAAATCTACCTGTTACATATATGTTCCCAGAATTATCAGTTTCCACGTCGAGGCTGATATCGGCTCCAGAACCACCCCATGTTTTACACCACAAAAATGTTCCATCTGACTGATACTTGCATAAGTAAACATCAATGCTGCCATTCGATGTATGTAGTTCAGAATTAGCCCCAGGGTCAAAATCAACAGTGTCCTCAAATCCACCAATAATGTAAATATTTCCCAGGTTATCGACACAAATATCTTGACCATCATCCCAATTTATGCCACCAAACGTGACAGCCGCTACAGTTACATCAGCGTTAAGAATTGATATGGTTTTATATTTAATTTCAGTTGGCCATTCCCTAAATGCAACCTCTACGGCAATAGTGATTTGAACATCTTCTTCAGTAGAATAAGGCTGGAAATATGTGGATGATTCTTGAGGAGTTGAAAAAAATCCTGCCGTTTCAGGTTCACAAGACCATGAATACAAAATCTCAGTATAGTTATATACAACTTCAACATTGTATAAACCTTCAGAAACACAGTTAATTTCGCTCGGTCCAGTAATTTCACCAACAAATGGTGGATCTGGTGGTGTAAAGGGTGGTGCTGGTACACCCATTCCCCCTCCCCCACAACCGATAAGCATCAAGAGCAATATGATTATTCCTATAAACTTAAAATTTAGCTTTGACACATGGATTCCTCAATTGTTAATAGCAATTCAGATTGTTGAGATTTTTCGATTTTGATTATAACGAAGCAGGATGGTTTTTTCAAGAATCAATCATCCCGTCTTTCGAAACAACACGTCGATGGAATCAACGAGCATGTCGTCGAAATATTTCGTTTTACTTTTGAAGCATGATGGATACCGCGCGATTAATTCCAAACCAAGTGTTGTTCGCTTTTCGGTATATCTTACTTTTGTGAGTATGTCGGAATAGCTATCGAACAGATTCATATAGGATTCATATGGCCATCCGTTGACGTATATGAATTTCTTATGTCTCAGGTCATGTTCCACGCAGAACTTTATAATCATATCCAAAGGGAATAACATTTGGCAGTACGGCACAGTGATTGAGCCATATGCGTGAAGCCCAAGGGGGGACATATAGAGCGGTCCGAAATAGAGATATATGAACCCTCCTTTTCGAACCACTCGAACTGCCTCTTTTAATGCCGATTCAGGATCGTCAAAATGCTCGAATGAGGCGTGAGAGAAAACGAAATCGAATGAGCCATCGGAAAAGTCAAGTTTGCTCGCGCTCATGTTGTGAATCCCCACGCCCGCTTGTTTGACCTCATCCGAGAATTGGCCAAAGTCGATATCGATTCCTGTCGCATCTTTACCCAGACGATTCAACGCAAGGCAGACATATCCCTCCTGACATCCAAGTTCGAGAAATTTGTTTATATTGCGCGATTTGGAATCCGCCAGTTTGAGTATATCTTTCGCCAGTGTCTCGGCTCTCTGATATCTGGTTTCTGAATCGTAATCCGGTGTGATTCGGAATGGGTAGCGCTTTTGAAGAGTTTCCAGCTCATCCCATCCGAGCCATGCAGGCTCATTGCCGGCGAGTTCGAATCTCTTTCGGGCGTCCAGAAGCTTTTGCTGTGAGAAGAACCAAACCAGTTTATCGAGAACTGATTCGGGTATTATTTTCTTTATCAGGGATTTGATTTTCCGCATAATGTACGGTGTGATTATATCAAAAATCCGGTGTCAGACACCTTGAGTTTTAAATACAAGGCAACGGGGAATTGCCCCGACAATCATGAAGAAATCGACTTTTCAACAACCCTTGGAATCTGGCACTCCCGGCAAATATTTCTTTAAACCCCTCACCTGTCGATTTGACAGGTCTTTTTATTTAAAAACGCCAGGTTATGCAGAATCGTCAGGGGAAATCACGATAATATTAATGACAAATTGAATAACACTTTTCACCACTGGAGTTGCCATGCCGGTAATTTATGTCATCCATTCAGATAAAGAAGAGCTAAGCAAGATACGTCACATTCTTGCCGGACGGGATTTTCTTCTGATGGAATATGAAAACGGCGATGATGCTGCGAATTTCCTGCCTAAGAAGCCGCCTGATATCTGCTTGATGCCGATGGGTGTCACAACATCTGATGATAAGCCGTTTGTTGAGGTTCTACATGATTCAATATCGGACTGCCCTGTGGTCATTCTCGCTAATAAAAATGAGGTTAATAAGGTTGTGCAAATGGTCGGGGAAAATTTCATCTACGATTATTTCCTGCTCAACCCGGTTTTTGACCCAATCAGATTGCATATAATAATCGACAAGGCTCTTACTCAATCAGCTGTCCAGCTGAACCTTGAGGATTTAAAAAAACGCCTTTCCGCTCTACCCGATGATTTGCCGCAGACCTTCGAGAAACACGCAAGTTCTCTTCAACGTGGAGTAGTTAGATGCCTGGATAATTTCAAGGAGCGCATGAAGAGTGATGAATTCAGCAAAATTGTCGACTTGCTGGATGAGAGAGCTTTCGAGGATAAATTCGCTGAATTCCAGAGGGAGGAGATAAAAGCAACTATAGAAAAAGGCAATGAAAGATCTAAAAATGATCTTGCGGAAAAACTGGTGCAATTTACAGAGCGACTTCAGGAACAGATAGATAATCCGCCTGATGTAAATGAACTCCAGGAATTGAGAAGCAAACTGAATCAGGGCTTTTTTGAATTCGGGGAAGTGAATGTGGATGGCGACAAGAACGTTGACAGGATTTCAACTCGAGTATCGTTTCAGTCAGCAGGCACGATATTATTCATCGATGATGAGGATAATTCATCCAGTGAGCTTACTGAAATGATGAAAAACACCGGTCACCGTGTCCTGATTGCGCAAAGCGCGTTGAAACTTATCGAAATGTCGCGTTCCAAAGATATTGGCCTTATAGTCTGCGGTTATAATCTTGGACGGCTGGACGGCATTGAGGTTATCCGAAGAATCAGGGAGGATGTTGGAAAGAAAGACCTTCCAGTAATCCTGCTTAGCAGTAATACGACAAAGAAAATTATTGAAGAAGCGAAGGGAGTTGGAATCAGCGAGATTATGAATCTTCCGCTAAGGTCAAAAGCGCTGAAGGAGAGAATCAGCCATCATATGAAATGATCCCATTTTAATGGGTGAGACCTCTGAAAAAGGGAAATAAATCGTAACCCGGTTTCTCATTAACCGGGGTAAAGGGTGATTAATACCCATGTTTTCCCGGCTAATGAGGAGGCTGTCTCAAAAGATTGCAAAGGTTAAATAATTAAGGCGATAATC
>CBDURE010000063.1:0-19410 GCA_965369605.1 uncultured bacterium | reverse complement strand
ATTGTCGATAGAGAACTCCGGTGAAGGGACACCGGGTTACGGGTTGGGTAATTTTGCAGAAATACTATATGAATGATAGTTTAGAAATACTGAATAATTAGCCAAAACGATTGATTGCTTTTTACATCATTTCGATAGTCCTGCATGTTATTTTTCTCGGAGGGAATATTGCGTATTCATCTATCTTTGTAACCGATGGTGATTTTTCAATTACCACATATCAAGCTGGCAGCGATGAGAATATCGAGGAAATATCGGGAAATCCTCTTGATTCAGATGAGCAGATAAAATCAACAAGGCGAAAGATTTATCGCGTTGATTATTTCAACACTCTCCTGCTTGAAACACCAATTAAAAATAAGATCGTTCCAGAGCCTGCAAAACCGGTAGAGCCGGTTATTCCAGACAAGCTGGTTGAACCTGCCAAACCTGAATTGCCTTCTGATGATTCATCTAAAATTGGAAAAGATTCTGAATCCCTTATCGCCGATGAACTTTCCGGAAGTATCATGACTTTCGATGAGCTTAAAGAAAGCGGCAAGTCGCTTCACTTTCCACCGTATGTTTTCGACCTGATTCCGCATAACGAGAACGACTGGGTTTCATTCAAATCGAGATCATGCAGGGGACATGACATTGTTTATTTCATGGCTGACATTTCAAAAAAGAATGGCTTTAAGGAATATTTCGAATGGGCGGTATTCTGGGATTATCTCCTGTCAGTGCAGGGAGTTCAGGATCCCCCCACTCCTATCGGCATTGCCCAAATAATCGAGGATCCCTATTTCCTGACTCCGAATCTGGCATCGGATGCCATGAAACGTCGAATTGAAAAACTTGAATATAATAAACCCCTAAATAAAAATTACAATTTCATTGACGTAAACGGGCAGGTTCTTGATGCGCTTGAAATAGAGGAACTTCCCATGCCACAGGTATATTTGGTTGATTATCAAGGTTATGTCAGACTGAAACTGGAGGGCAGAATCCAGGATATTCCGATTGATCAAATGAAAAAGGCGATTCTTGTAATAAAGGAATTATGGGACATGAACGAAATTGAATCAGCCTTTGCGACAGCCGCGATAATTTCATACCAGCAGAAAGTAATCAATGAGAAGAAAAACGAAATGAAAGAATAGCTTTCAGCTATGACGGTTTAAATGGTGTAACCAAAGAAGCAATGATGTAGAGAAGAATCCCAAGTCCGAAACCCGCAAGTGTTATAGCCACAAACAACAGCCTGAACAGAATCGGGTCTATATTAAAATACTCTCCCAGACCTACACAGAATCCGAAGAATATTTTGCCTTCTTTTATCCTGTAGAACTTTTTCATTTCGTGGATTATAGCATAGTGTATGTAAATCTCAGAAAGTAAATGCAAATAGAAAACGGCAGGTTTCCTGGAAACTTGCCGCTTTTTTTATTCCTAATTCATGAACATCGCTAATTGTATATCAGCTGGTTGAAATATGTGTGAATCGGACTTGAACGTGTATCCTGATATACTGCTGACAGGTTACCATCCAAATCCCACATTAAATCAATATGGTTATGCTCATTTGCAATTGTTGTAGTATCTATCGTTTCCGATGGAATCGCGAGAATCGTTGCTTCATCCGAACATTCACAGAAAACTTTCATTCGTATGTAGCCATCAAAACCTGTATATGCAAAGTGAACCATGTTTAATTCATCCGCTTCAATTGCGCCGAAAGAGAATCCGGAATCACAATCAGTTGCAACTTTCATATCATCAAGCCACGTGTCGGTGAACGAATCATATCGTATATAATGCATCGCATGGCCAGCTTCATGCTGCCCCACCAGATATATGTCTCCATCAGAAGCTGCACAGGCTGAAATATCATATATTGTCTGGCCTGATGATGGGTAATCATACGCAACACGCGGTGGTGCCCAGCTTGCGCCGTCATACACCAAATCAAATACAATGATATTAAACACAAGATCAGCTTCCTTTGCGTAGTAAATCTGGTGGAAATGGCCATCAGGTGTGGATACCAGATTCGGAGCAACATTGGTATAACCCGGACTGGGATCTGAAGAAGAGCGTATATGTATCTGATGCGGTATGTTTGTCGGCGGTGAGAATCCTGAACCTGTGTTTATCGTATACATAAAAAAGACATCCGTCATGTCAACATCGTGGCTCAACAGCGTTAACATGATATGTCCATCATGGTTACGCTGAATATTCATCATTTCAAGCCTGTAATCTGGTCTTGTTTCAGTATATAGAACTTCAACGATTCCAGTAAATACGCCATTTTCGTAGGTTGTATGATGTAAAGCAGGTGCGGTCCATCCCGTAAGCCAGACTATATGAAGCACATCGTTATTATCTATCGCTGATGTAACCATTCTAATGTATCCCGATGTGTCCGAGAATGTATCAATGTCCGACATTGAACCGTCTTGATATGTCCGGTGGAAAATATTTTCGGAATTGTATGTAACAATATGTGTCCAGCCATCTGAATCAACCTGCAAAGACTGGCTGGTTACATACAGGAAATCGCCTTGAATTTTCTCTTCGCCAAGCATGCGAGATATATCCCAGTTTCCCGGCACGAAATCATCCACAAGTTCTATTGTCACCTGTGCAATTTCGCTTATGCCAGCAGGTGTGTCATCATCTGTGACCCGAAGGCCGGCAATGTGTATTCCAACTGCGCAACTGTAGTCATGCTCGATTATAGCCTGCGTTCCGACAATGTCAGGCTCGAAATTCGCCGGGTCGGCATCCCATTCGAGGTCCCATTCGTAAAGTGTGATAGGACCGCCATCCGGGTCATAAGAACGCGAGCCATCAAATGTGATTATCGAACTTGTAACAGAAATAATCGGCGGGTCAGGAATTGTGTCGATTATTGCAATTGGGTCTTCCTGTTGTCCGGCAGTGACTGTGATTTCCACATAGTTATATGTGCTAATATTCTGCGGATTCGGGCTTAACGCCATGATAAGCTGATTATATGAACCAACCGGCGCCAGTGATGTATTTGATATATCAACTGCGAAATATCCCGGACTTAACGGATCAGGCAGAAGTTGCACAGGAGCTCCTGTGAAAGGAGTCGCATCCATGTAAACGCCTGAAATATCCGCCTGATGGTCATCAACAATGCAGCTGATAGTCGCATTACCACCGGATGGAGTTAGAATTCCAGTTTGCATCATATCGCCTATCTCGTATGGCTCCTCTGTCTGTCCCGGCAAAGATGCTGTAATTGCGTAATTTACCGATGACGCAGAGCCGGGGGGGAAATCGAGGAAAATGGTTTGAGTGTCGATACCGCCGGGTCCAACAGGGAAAGCGCGGTCCGGGTCATCGTTTGTGAACGCGGTGAAAGGATATGTTTCAGTTATCGGAGTTCCAAGAAAATCTGTGAAACTGTCCGTATTGAGCACAGTTTTGCCGAAAAGGTCAAGGTACATTATTCTTACATCATATACCTGTATCGTAAGCGGGTTTTCGAGTGTTAGTTCGATTTCCAGCACAGTGCCGACAACACCCACGATTACGAATCTAAAACATCCGCCCGGGCATTTGTCCGGCAGGAATCCGGTAATGTCATAGACATAATCAGTCTGCCTGTCAGGTGTTTGGGTAATTGACTTTGTTTCAATGTCAATGTCAAATGAACCTTCATAAAGCAAACCTGTCTGATTCGATGTTAATTCATTAGAGGGAAGTTGAGGATTCTCCGGTTGTGTCGGTAGTTTTGAACCACCGGAGCAACCGAAAATGAATAATGCTGAAACGGTAATCAATATTGCCAAGTATCTCATTGTATTTACCTCCAACTGATGTAAATGTAATTTTGAATTCATCTGATTATAATAATACGTCAAAATGTTAATATTTGTCAAAGTAATATTTGGTTGTAATTCAGTAATAACACCATGCTTAAGCGTGGTGTTATTTTTATCATGCTAAATCGATGTTCTCAATTCAGGAAAGCGAATGAAAAAACCCCGCATAATGCGGGGTTGTGTTTTCATAATTGCCAAACCGTAAGCTATGTCATCCGAGTTGACGTCCCATCCACTGTTCAAGGAGGAACTGCATACGGCCAATAAGAAGTGAGATACGAGCCATAACCGTGTAACCAAATGCTGTACCGAAGGTTACCATCAGATACAGTATTCCAACCTGTGAGATTTTTCCGACCGCTCCCTTGTGTTCAAGTGAGAAGAAGAAATAGATGAGAACAGAAAGGACGCCAACAATAATAACTACGTTTGAGAAAATCGCTAGAAATGTGTATCCGGTCTCACCACCCCAGATCGGGATGAATGTCGATGACATGTGCCGCAATAACATTGCCTGTATCATAGCTGGAATCGCAAGACCCGCGCCACATGCAACCATGTACGCGAGACCGTACCTGCTAACCCATGAATACTGCCTGGATAATCTGAACAGCAGGGTTATTCCAAACAAAGCTGGAATTATCAGGATTTTGTTGTAGGAAAAATCAGTAAACATCGGGTCAAACAGGTTTGGCTTCATTACGTTGAACCACATGATGCAGATTGAATACCCAACGCTAATGCCAACATAAAGATGTTCCGCGAATTTATAGACGACGTTATCCTTATAAAGGAATGAATACATCGCGAATGTGAGAAGAGCGGCAATCCAGATTCCAATCCAATGCATTGTCGGATTATTAATCCAGGTTATTTCCTCAGCAGGAGCGGTTGCATAAATCTCACTTATTCTAGCTGGTACAAACTGTGCAAATAGTACTGTGTTAGCCATGAAAGTTTCCATATTACGCTTCCTCCTCTCGTTTGGTACGACGTTGACTAAAGAAGAGGATATTTGTAACAATGACGATAATAACAGTCATGAGATGCACAATTGACTGGGCATCCATACCCATCGTCGCTGTACCCGGCTTATCAGTATAACCGGCAACTGTAATCATTTTCTCATATTCCGCAGCGCCTTTAAGTCCGCCCAGCATGCCATCTAGCTGTCCTGTATTAAGATATGGATAATACTGAGTCGCGCTAACAGCGGTGCATCCGGCGCCCATCGGGAATTTATATCTTTCCTTGCCATAAGCAATCCAGACTTCCACGCTTGCGCCTGCAGCCAGGTCCATCATGAAATCATAATCGTTCAGTTTATCCACATTTTCAAAAATCGGCATCTCGCCAGTCGGATTATCATTCGCGTCCTTAGGGAAAGCGTTTTTTATACTCTCACCCATTGCCAGAATAACGAAAGCAAATCCTGCTTTATATCCCAGGAAAACATAATCCTCACCGCTTACGCCCCCGAATTCTTCGGCGACAGATGAAGTCGCTTGCTCTGCAAGCCCTACTCCTGAGGGCCAGAGAGTTATAAGCGTTATCTTAACTTTCTTATAAAAACAGTGCCTTAAGATTGCAAGTGTCATTGGATAAAGTTCCGGTTTTGATGCCGGGTCGAAATCCATTGCAATAAGAATATTTCCACCTTCGGGAATGGCATCGATTTTATCGAAAATCGCCTGTGCCGGAGGTGTAATCATTATAGGCATTCCCATTGGTTTAAGAAGTGGAATGACAACCGCAAGAAGAACCATAAGGAAAATCCAGCGCCTGTCAATTTTCATCATTCGATCATAGAATGACATTTAATCACCACCTCCACCCATGTAGGTCCGTTCTATACCGAAGATGATTCTCAATGCGGTAGCTATACCCGCAAGGCCGACACCAAGCAAAATACCTCTTTGTGCAGCCATTGAAGGTGTTGTTAACAGCCATTCGGTAAACTCTGGAAGCCCTTTACCAAACATGACCTCGCCGATTGGAACTCGTCCCAGCATAACAATAATCGCTGTGACAAGAAGAATTGTCGCTTCCTTTGTTCTTGCGCGGAAAGCGCGATACGCGGCTGAAACAATATAGAATGCCAGAATGGAGAACATCGTTGACTGCATCGGCACCTGCAAATTGTTGAACAGCCACATCAACGGTCCGCCAGCTTCCATGTTTTTGGAATCAATCATACCCGCAGCGACCATTGTGAACATTGCGATATAAACAACAACGCTGAATCCCCACTGAGGTGTCTTCCTCTTAATCTTCTGCCCATGGTGATTAAGCAGAGAATATATTCCCACAACCATCGCAAAACCGACAATGATAAGAGACCAGAGGTTGATTTGGCGATATATTTCCTGAACGTTATGATGTGGCAGGTAATACTGCAGCCACATGAACATACCAATACAGAAAGCAAGCATGATTGGGATTTGTTTCTTAACCAGATTCAAATGGCGCCTCCTTATCTAGCAGCAAATATATTGCTGATGTGATTTAGGTAAATTGGTATATCAACATACTTCATGCCCAGGCAAGTCACCCAAACAACTCCGATAACAAGCATAAACATTAGGAACATCTTGCCTACGTCCTGCCCTTTGAGACTGCCAAGAAGCAGCGGCTCACGTGCCAGATACGCGCTCGCGGCATATAGTTCCTCTCCGATTAGAGTATAGTCGCATGTTGTAATAAAGAACGGAAGCTGCGCGAGTGAGTCAGTTCCGGCGATTTGAATCGCGCCTGTTGACGCACCAGTTTCAGCTAGAATTAAACTCTCAGCATAGTAATATCCCATAAAGATATTCGTTGCCGGTTTTTCACGAACCATGATTCCGTCAACCGCGGCAGTGAAACTGAACTGGTCTTCAGTAACAAAGAAAACGTTGTCAGGATTGTAGGCATCAGGACGGCCTGCATCCATGTATGCCTCTTTTACAACTTCCTGACATACTGACATAACTACCGGGTCTTTATGCGGGTTGATTATTTTCGAATCGTAGTCAGCAACTTTCTTCGCTACCTGCCCCAGAATGTTTATAGCGGCGATTGTAGAGACATTTGATAATGGGTCAAGTCCTGTCAGAAAAAGAATAGGTTTTCCCATCTCAGTGGCTCGACCAATTGCCTCATCGACTGCATCAAGTCCGGCAATCTTTCTGATGAACAGCTCTCTTCCCTTCTTTGCCTGCGTGATGAATAAGAGAACGAGCAGACAATATATAAAAGAAAGAAGAACATTGTTGATTCTGAGTATATCGAATACATTTGAAACTGATACCAGACTCTGAGCAGCACCGATATACTGGACGTTTCCAGTATCATCCACGGCGGCAAGCTGAAAATAATGCTCATTATCGAAATCAGGATATTCCTCAGGTTGTCCACTGGTTTTAAAACGAGGAATTAATGCGGACGGAATGGATTGCCCAATGTTTTTTGGTAACTCAAGAGTAAGGTTTCCATTCTCTACCGATACCGATTTGACAGTTCCAACCCGTCTGAAGCCATCAATATCAAGATCAAATTTGACATCTTCAATTTTTGTCGTATCTTCCTTTGCCTGTTCCTTTATGAATTTTTTCTCAGCTCTTACAATTTGCCTTGGGCTACCTGTAAAAGAAAATTCATAAAGGTATTTACCATCTTCAGCTTTTATGAGTTTGCCATCTTGAAGTGTATCTTTTTCATATTTTGCGATTAAAGGTACCTCTAATTGATACGCATGGAAATCAGCGTTAAAACGACTGGGCCAGAAATGAGTTCTGACAGTTGCCAGAGTATCACTCAAAGGCTCGAAATCCTCATAATTGACCACAATTTCAGATTCTTCGTCAGCGTCAATATGACGGATATTCCCATCAATCACATAATCAGGATTAAGAGTGTGGTAGATTCGATAAGTGTAACTTGAAGTAAATTCAGCTATTTCAGCTAGTCTGCTGTTGATATGCTCCAACTCATTTATCACTTCGGTGCGTTTCGGATCATCCTCTTTCAAGGAAGCCAATCGTTTATCCGCACGTCCCTTTTCATTAGTCAGATTTTCTCTTTCCGCAAGAAGTTTCTTTTCTATATCGGAAAGGGGCCAAGTGACAAGAAAGACACCGCCCTCATCGGATGGGAAATCCTTTAATTCAAAAACCGCCGGTAAATCGATTTCAGCGGAAGCGCTTTGAGGTGGTTCCTCCAGCTCCTCATTAATTATCTGATCTGGCTGAACCTCTGCTGTGCCCTCATCAGGTGGTGTATCACCCGCGTCCTGGGCATAAAGGGGAAGTATGAGAAAACAAGTAAGTGCAATGGCTGAGACTGCGATAAGTATCGCTTTAAAATCTCTGAATATGGTCACATTTACCTCCCATGGATTTTGTTCATTAAGGGAACTAAAAATAATGATGCAATTCTAGCATATCGGGGATTAATTGTCTTTAGCTTTGTAAATCGTTTTTATCAGGTAAAAATCCTGATATTATATTTACCTGAACTGAAAACACAGGATATAATCATAAATGTGTATATGTATGACCTATCGCAGATTAAAAAAGACAACGTATCTCGGGCTTATCCTTATTGATTTTTTAGGGATACTTCTGGCATTCATGCTGGCATTCCTTCTAAGGCACTACATTCATGATGACAACTACTATCTTCCTGAATATGAGTATTCGATAATTACGATAATTCTGGGAGTTTTTTATGTTCTAATCCTTCACAGCGCCGGTACACAGAAACGCCATCCGTTTGGCTCGTGGCAAATTGAGACCTGGGCGGTTAGTTCAGGGATTTTCAAGGGTACTGTTCTCTTCATGGCGCTGGCGTTTTTGTATCGTGATTTCTCTATCTCAAGGCTGATTGTTCTGTTTCATCTGGTACTGGCGATTGTCATTGTCTCACTTCTGCGTATTTTGTGGCGAGTTTTAATTATCCAGCCATCCCTTCGAAAGGGTGCTAAAAAGCGGATTCTCGCCATTGTGCCATCTGAGGAAAATCAATCGGACATAGCTGATAAGGTTGGATGTTCGCAGATAGTTATCACGCAAAGATTTCACCCTGAGCAGGATATAGATAAGCTTGAATCTTTTATTAACGAGAATAGCATCGATGGAATTGAAGTAGCGGAGCGTGATTTCCCATCAGAGATTATTTTGAAAATCGCGCTGACATCATCCAAAATGGGTCTTGATTTGAGAATCAAGCCTGACCTTCCGGGTCTGCTCCCTTTGAATTTCACTCTGGAGGAAATTGACGGTGAATTATTCTGGACAGCTGGACGTGGATTGCGTGAATTATATCCGAGAACATTGAAACGCATTATCGATATTTTTCTTTCCACAATATTGTTGATTCTGTTTTTCATTCCCGGTCTGGTATTCATTCTGCTTATAGGAATAGGCAGCCGTGGTGGCGTATTTTATTATCAGGAGCGAATCGGTAGAAAGGGACATAGTTTCAAACTGTTGAAATTCCGCACTATGTATGAGGACGCAACTGAGCGATTGAAGAAAGATCCGAAACTTTATGATGAGTTTCTAAAGGGGTTTAAACTTAAAAATGATCCGAGGATTACTCCCATTGGCAATTTCCTCAGGCGATACAGCATGGATGAACTTCCGCAATTGATTAATATTCTTATAGGTGAAATGAGTTTCGTGGGACCTCGTCCCGTGGTTCAGGAGGAACTTGAGCGTTACGGTGCATTAAAAGACCTTCTGATGAGCGTTCCTCCGGGCTTGACAGGATTATGGCAGGTATCCGGCAGGAGTGATTTGACATACGATGAGCGAGTTCGCCTTGATTTATACTATGTTGAAAACTGGTCGCTATCGCTTGATAGTCAAATAATAGTTCGAACGCTGCCTGCTGTTCTGCTTTCCAGAGGAGCATACTGATTTGGAATTGCTCTTGTGGAAATTTTCACGAAATATTTGGAAATTCAGGCGACAGGTAGTATCATTATATTTATAAATTACGAATCATGGATTTAAATGGATTGAAGCTTAAGATTTAATCATGCAAACAGACAAAAAGAAAATATCTGATAGAGCTCTTTTAAGTGTCATTGACAAGTGGATTGTCCCGGATGTTTTCCTGCAATGCTATCAAACTATCTCAAACAGGTACTCGATGAACAATGTCTGACGGAAGAGTATTAGTATTGAACGCCGATTATCAACCCCTGAATGTATGCGCCATTCCTCGCGCGGTATGCCTTATTTATCTTGGAAAAGCCCATATTCTTGAAACATCTGAAAGATTTTTAAGGACGATAAACAGAGATTACCCCTATCCTACTGTAATTCGTCTTCAGACATACATTAGAAAACCTTATACGCCTGTGAAACTAAGCCGCAGGAGCATTCTGACTCGCGATAATTACAAATGCCAGTATTGCGGCAAAGTGGAAAAGCAGATGACGGTTGATCATGTAATCCCCAAACGCAATGGGGGCAGGACTGCATGGGAGAATCTTGTGTGTTCATGCAGGTCGTGCAATTCCAGAAAAGGCGGGAGGACGCTAAAGGAATCAGACATGAAACTTAGACGCCAGCCGTTTAAACCCAGTTTTGTGCTTCCAAATCATTACACACAGCTGGCGAATAATAATTTCGATACATCATGGTGGAAATATCTTGAGTATTATATAAAGAACTGAACAAACTCAATTTTATTGCACACACCGTAAACCGAGCCCTGAACGTTAGTGAGGTTTTTTTTGTATTTTGATTTTATATCTCCTCATCCCCCCCTTAATCCCCCCGCGAGCGGGGGGAAATATTTTTCGAATTGGTGAAAAATGCATTCGATATATATTCTTGTGAATGGGAAAGACAACATTCTTCCTACCCGCTCGCGGGGGGAAATATTTTTCGAATTGGTGAAAAATGCATTCGATATATATTCTTGTGAATGGGAAAGACAACATTCTCCCTCCCCGCTCGCGGGGAGGGCTGGGGTGGGGGTTTCTTTTTTGCGACACCTTTCCCTACAGGCTCTAACGTTCGTGACTCGAATTGTAAATGGGTGTATTTGTTAAATAACTTCCAAATCTTCTTTCAACAATCTGCGTTCGCAATATTTACAAATGAACTCAAGCGGTTCTTTCTTGTGTAGGATGAACATTGTTTTCTCTTCTTCCAGATTTGTCACGCAGTTTGGATTGTTGCATTTGAGGACATCATCGACCTGGTTTGGGATTTCAACCTTGAATTTTTTGTCAACCTCATATTCCGTGATTAGATTAATCGTGGCATTGGGGCTGAACAGGCTGATTTTATCCACATCGCTTTTATTCAGGAACCTGTTTTCAATTTTAATAAGCCCTTTTCTTTTTAATTGTGGTGACATCATGTGAATTCCAATCGTAACCTGGTCATGAAAATTTTCAAGGTCAAGAATTTTAACGATCTGAAATACCGTTTCTGAATCGAGATGGTCAATTACTGTCCCATTTTTTATTTTTCTAATTGTGATTTTTGTATCCGGACTCATTTTATCGCTCCCATCGTAAGGCATATAAGCGCCATCCTTGTCGGGATGCCGTTTGCAGCCTGTTGAAAGTAAACAGCGTAAGGGCTTTCATCCACGTCGCGGGCGAGTTCATCCACTCGCGGCAGCGGATGAAGAATTTTTAAATCATCCTTGCATCCATCGAGAAATTTCATATCTATCGTGTATCCCTCTTTTACCTTTTCGAAATCAAGTTCATCCCCGAAACGTTCACGTTGAATTCTGGTTACATAAAGGACATCAAGCTCACGTTTTACATCATCGAAATTCTCGACCTCTTCGAAATCAACGCTTAATTCGTCCAGTTCTTCAAGATGGTCATCCGGCATTCTTAGATCTTTCGGAGAGATAAAATACATTTTTGTGTCGAAATAGCTTAGCGCGTAAGCAAGTGAGTGGACAGTACGACCATATTTCAAATCGCCCATGAATCCGACTTTATTCCCGTTTAAGCTTTCCTTTGATTTTTTAATCGTATAGAGGTCAAGAAAAGTCTGAGTGGGATGCTGATTCGCGCCATCGCCGCCATTGATTACGGGAATTGATGATATATTTCCCGCAAGCCTGGCAGCGCCCTCAATTTTAGACCTCATCACAATGATATCGCTGTAAGCTTCGACCATCCTGATTGCATCCGCGAGAGATTCACCTTTCTTAACGCTTGTGCCTCCCGGGTCAGCAAAACCTATCACCTTACCGCCAAGCCTTAGCATTGCCGATTCAAAGCTGAGCCGGGTTCTTGTCGATGGTTCGAAAAAAAGCGCAGCGAGTATTTTATCATCCATGTAATGAGCGTAATCATTCCGGTTTGAATCAATTGTTTCCGCGGTTTTGAGTACGTGCAGGATTTCATCCTTATCGAAATCGCGCATCGATATAATGCTTCTTCCCTTGAATTTCACTGCTTTGCCTCCGGATTGTGTGAATTTTCCACTATTTCCCCGGTTAAGGGAAACCGGGTTACATTATATAATAATAAACCAATCGTAGGGGCGCTGCTTGCTGCGCCCTGAAGATGCCATTTCTAATGCGGTATATCGGGGCGCAGCAAGCGGCGCCCCTACTGGCTCATTCCAAGCAGTTCCAGAACAATGCCCTTTTGAACATGCAGACGATTCTCAGCCTGATCAAAAACAATCGACTGCGGCCCATCGATAACCTCTGCGGTCTGCTCTAAGCCTCTCATTGCCGGAAGGCAGTTCATGAATAAAGCTTCCTTTGATGCATTACTCATTAAATCCTGATTGACCTGATAGGGCATAAATATCTTTTTTCTAGCCTCTTCTTCTGATGGGTCGATGTGATAGCTCATCCACGAATCAGTATATACGATATCAGCATTTTTAACAGCTTCAATCGGGTCATGAGTTACCACGATTTCAGAACCGGATTTCGCTCCTTTTTCTTTTGCCCAATCAACAACATCTGATTGCGGCTCGAATTCCTCTCCCTCAGGGCATCCGACACTTATGTTCATTCCCACTATCGAGCAGCCGTACAGAAGCGAATGTGTCATGTTGTTGTTTGAATCGCCCATGTACGCCAGTTTCAAGCCTTCCAGTTTTCCTTTCTTTTCCTTGATTGTCATAAGGTCGCAAAGAACCTGGCAAGGGTGCGAGAAATCAGTCAGCGCATTGATAACGGGAACAGAGGCATATTCGGCAAGTTTTTCCATATCTGAATGTTTGAACAGCCGCGCCATTATGATATCCACATATCGAGATGTAACCTGCGAGAAATCAGAAATAGTTTCTTTTTTACCCAGCGGAGATGTCGCGATGTCGTAAAAAATCGCATGCCCGCCAAACTGAGTCATGCCAACCTCGAAACTAACTCTTGTTCTCAATGATGGTTTTTCAAAAAGCATAAGCATGGTTTTGCCTTTCAGGATTTGGCCATAACCGGTCTCATACTCATTCGGATACTCCCCCATTATTGACTTGATTCCAATTGATTGATTAATGATTTTAAGAAGTAGATCCTGTGTGAAATCATTCAGCCCTAAAAAATGCATGTAACACCTCCGAAGATGTGAATAATCCGGAGGAATTATATAGATTTTATGCCTTTCTGAAAAGCTTAATTTGGTCTATTGAAAAAAAACGTGTTCCGGAGCCGTTTGAATCGAAATCTTCAAGGCTGCCAAGGTAGGCGTGTTTTCCGCCTGATTTGAGGAAATATATTATAGCTTCAAGTTTTGGCTTGATGCTTCCTTTATCAAGATCATTTCCTTTAACGAAATCTTCCATTTCATTAAGGCTCATATCCGTGATTAAATCCTCATCGCGAAGTTCTGATGTCTTGTATAACCCTTTAACATCGGTAAGTATCAACAGGTGAACATCGCAGTCAGGATTCATTTTAAGGATATTCGCTGCGAGAACCGCGCTGGCTCTATCTTTGTCAATGACGACATCTGAGGGGATGAACTTTTCGATTGATGACAGGTCTGAACCATCAATGTTATCCTTGTATGTTGGGTCATAAACGGGAATCCCGCCACCGCCGCAACAGATGGTAATCACGCCCTGCATGATAAGATTGTTAATTATTTCAAGTTCTTCGATTTTATATGGCAGCGGTGATGGCACAACTCGTCGAACGAGTTCATGCTGTCCCTCAGGCGCTTTGTAAATAATCCCGCGCTTTTTGGCTTTATTCCAGTTTATCTCACCCGCACCGACCCATGGGCCGACATATTTAGTATGTTCATCAGGATCGAAATTTTTCTGGTTGACATAAACATGAGTGATTATATTTGCTATCCTTCGTTTTGAAAAAGCGGGATTCCTTTTCATTTCGGTAATAATCCAGTGACCGATTCTTCCCTGAGTGTTAGCGCCGCAATCTGAGAGGCTGATTCTTGACAGATTTTTCATCTGTTTCGCGGTATGCGCGCGGATTAAATCGTTGCCGACCTGCGGCCCGTTTCCGTGAGTCAAAGCGAACGAATCATACTTGTCAAGCAGCGGTTCGATGCTCTTTAACGCTTGAGCGATATTGTTACGCTGTGTATCCGGGTTTGACGATTGCCCCTTGCGCAAAATCGCGTTGCCGCCGAGTGCAACCACTGCTATCTGTCGATAATTTTTTAAAAACCCTATACTCATAATGCCCGCCAAATAAAAAAGCCCTTCTGTCAGCACTAATAGCCAACCAAAAGGAACGACTATACACTGAAAATTATAACACACCTGATTAAAAGAAAAGTTATATTCTAAATATAATTATAATTCATAGCTAACCATTTTGCGACTTCTTAAAATCCTTATGTATAATAGCTCGACAGGTTTCAATCTAAATTGAACAAATTTAAACCTGTTTCTGGAAATTAATATGTAGGGTGAAGTACTAGCATAGTGGTATTTAGTTAGACATGAAAAAGATACCTCACCCCCCGCCGCCCTCTCCACCATGTGGAGAGGGGAGCAGAGAAACGTCAGGTGAAGAGAGGCCGGCGGAAACAATCTTTCTCCCCTCTCCTGATGCAGGAGAGCCACTAGTGGCGAGGGGCTAGGGGTGAGGTTTTTGAATTATGGCAGACAAACCGGAAATAATAATCGCATCACATGCGGGAACTGATTTTGATTCCCTCGCATCAATGGCGGCATGCAACAAGCTCTATCCGAAAGCCCAATCCGTGCTTGTGGCTGGCACTGATGAGAATGTTCGTGAATTCCTTTCTCTTTATGGAGATGTATTCAACTTCGAGAAAATTTCCGATGTCGATTTCTCAAATGTTAAAACTGTCATAATCACAGATGCGGGCCATCGACGCCGCATTGGAAAGAAGATAAGTGAGCTGACTGATCGTGATGATGTAAAGGTTATTCTTTATGACCATCATATATCCGAGGAAAAGGATTTCAAGGTTGATGAGATGCATCAGGCTAAATACGGCGCTGCAACGACAGTCGTGCTGAAACATCTATTATCTGAACAGGTTTCCATTGATCCAATCGAGGCGACTCTTTTCACGCTTGGCATATATGAGGATACAGGCAGCTTGTCATTTTCATCAACCACATCGCACGATCTTGAAATAGTAGCTGAAATGCTCAAGCGGGGCGCAAGGCTCGATATTGTAACTCGTTTTTTATCACACCAGCTTGAACCGGAACAGCGCCAGCTTCTTCAGAAATTGCTTCTGAATGTGCGTGAAATGAATCTTAATGGCCGCAATATTACCTTCACAACCGCAAAGATGACTATCTGGGTGAAGGAACTCGCGCTTTTAACACATAAGGTTCGTGAAATGGAAAACGCGGATGTCATCTTTACGGTTGTTGAAATGAAAGACAAACTGTATATAGTTGGCAGGAGCCGTCTTCCAAGTGTCAACGTATCAGAAATACTGGGGCATTTTGGTGGCGGAGGACATCACGCGGCGGCAAGCACGACAGTTCCCCATGGAAGAATCAACAAAGTTCTTCCTAATTTAATCGATACAATTCGTGAAATGGTTCCCCCGGGAATCACCGCGGCGGATATCATGTCATCGCCGGTTTTTACTATTGATCCGGACGATTCCATCAATAACGCTTTTGATTTGATGACAAAAAGGGGCCATTCGGGATTGGTTGTTCTTAACGAAGAGGATGCCGATATCGCAGGACTTGTTGCAAGGAAGGATGTAGATAAGGCGATTGCGCATGAACTTGGACACGCTCCGGTTAAATCAATAATGACTCGCGAGGTTATCACTGTTAATGAAGGCACATCGGTTGATGAAATGCAGGAACTTGTCATTGAGCGAAATGTTGGACGGCTTCCGGTTATGTTTGGTGGAAAACTCCAGGGGATTGTTACTCGAAGTGATATTCTCAAAGCTATTCACAGGCGGGTTCAAGAGGGCGTGAGCCATCATATTATGTCCGAAGAGGAAAGAAAGATACGATTAAACCTGGAAAAGCTGGCTCCTGCATTTAAAGAATATATTGAAGTCGCCGGACAAATTGCGGATCGTCTTGGATATCAGGTCTTTCTTGTTGGTGGAATTATCCGTGATCTCATTCTTGGCCGTGAAAATCTTGATATCGATTTTCTTATCGAGGGTTCGGGACACGATTTCGCAAGAGAATTTGGTAAGGAATTTGATGCGAAAGTTGATTTCAATGAACGATTCTCAACCGCGAAAGTTCATATAACAAGCGAAAGCCATATCGATATCGCCATGTGCAGAAGTGAGCATTATTGCCGCCCCGGCGCTCTTCCCGATGTCGCGCCATCCGGGTTGCGCGATGATTTATATCGCCGTGATTTCACAATCAACGCGCTTGCGATTCGCCTTAATCCGATTGGATTTGGTGATTTGATAGATTATTTCAGAAGCGCAAACGACCTTGAGGACAAACGGATTAGAACGCTTCATCCTTTAAGTTTTGTTGATGACCCAACACGAATATTCCGAGCTATTCGATTTGAGGGCAGACTAGGTTTCAAGATGGATGATGAAACCATCCGTTTGGCTAAACATTCACTTGATGAAAAATTCCTTGAAAAGATCGCTCCCGAGAGGATTCGGCACGAAATTGAACTTATTTTAAAAGAGAAAGAACCAGCATCAATCATCGTTCGTGGTGATGAGATTGGATTGTGGAAACGTGTAAATTCATCGATTAAAATTGACCGTAGTATGTTTGAACCGGTCGATTTGATAAACAGCGCGTGGAAGAAATACGCGTCTGATGATTCTGGTTCAAAATGGCGCGCGTATCTCCCGGCACTTTTCATGAACCTTGGGACCAAGAATCTGTTCAAAATCATTGAGAATATGAATTTCGACCACTCATCGGAATTGATATTGAAATCCACCGCAAATAAAGCGGAGGATATTCGACCGCAGATTGAAGGATTGTCGGCGGATGAAATTCGAAAATATGTGCCGTTGTTTTCAGCGCTTAAGATAGAAGCACGAATTTATCTTGCGGCGCTTTGGAAAAAAGAGAATAATCTTATGCGGCTTCTGGAGAATTATCTGGAGAATATTGGAAATATCTCTCTCGAAATAAACGGAAAGGACTTAATCAAGTTGGGGCATAAACCATCACGGCTATTTAAAATCGCGTTCAAGGAGTGTTACTTTCGTAAAATGGAAGGCACACTTTCGGGGCATGACAAGGAACTTGAATTCACTCACGAATACCTGTTGAAACTGGAAAAGGAAAATTCGTGATGGACATGAACGGTATTCTTATATTTGCTTTATTATTATCCTGCCAGATTCTGATTCTGTTTTTCAGTATAGTCATTCATGAATACGGGCATGGGTACATGGCATATAAACTTGGCGACCCCACAGCCAAACGAATGGGACGGCTAACTTTAAATCCGGCAAAACATGTTGACCCGGTTGGTTCGCTTGTTTTTCTGATAACACTGTACCTTACTTATAAGGGTATTTTGCCACTCCCTCTCGGATGGGCGAAACCTGTGATGGTTGATTTACGCTATTTCTCGCATCCGCGTAAATGCATGGCGCTTGTTGCTATTATGGGGCCCATGATGAATCTCGCGCTCGCGGCTTTATTTTTACTTGTGTTTTTTATACTCGACTGGATACCGCAATCGATACCGATGCTTGTCGGGTATATTATGGTTTACGGTGTTTTTATAAATCTGCTTCTGGCGGCTATCAATCTTTTACCGATTCCGCCTCTGGATGGGTCTAATATAGTAGCGGGATTTCTTCCCTGGCGTTTCACGCTTCTTTTTTACAAGATGCGCTATTTCGGAATAGTAATTCTGCTGTTTATTATATTTTCTGTCGGTGAGGAAAATTTGATAATGCTTGTGTCGAAATTCTATGAATTATTTGGAATCGCAATATAGCATTAAATCAATAAGGAGATGAAATAATATGAGACTAAACTATCAATTAAACCTTATGTGGCTTTGCATGATGCTTCTTCTTTTCGTGTCATGCGCCAATCAGGAAGCGAAAACCAACCAGAATAAGGAACAGCTGGATGATTCGTCAAAGCAGACAGAAACATCAGGCAACGATTTACAAAACATTGAAAAGAACCCGATGGCCGGTAAATCGTATATTAAGTCCATAACTGATGACGCTGCAAAGTCTGCGCATATCTTTCTTCCGCCATATCCTGATGCTGTACTTGATAAATCGAAAGGTAGTTACAACGAATCCGACCTGGGCAAGGAATACAATCTTGTATATTATTCGGATGACCCGGTAAAAAAAGTCGCGGAGTTTTTCAAGAAGAACATTTCAGAGGATTACCTCACAGAAACCCTATCTCCAGAGGCCGAGGATTGGGTTCATCTTGAATATAATGCAAAGGGAGTTCGCCAAAGCGGCAGTGTGTTTATAAGAAAAGCCAGTGATGGTTCAACCGAGATTATTTACGCCATTACAGTTGAAAGTAAAGAGATAGGGAAGCCAGCTGAGTAAAAATATTGAAGAAATAGAAGAGCTCAAAGGTGATATCGGTGTTTTTATCGACCGGGATGGAACAATAAACATCGCCGGCGCGGGTGAATATATCACCAGCTGGCCCATGTTTAAATTCATTCCCGGCACATTTGAAGCTTTCTCCACGCTTGCCAAACTTCCTATTAAAATCGTTATTGTGACTAACCAGTCAGCGGTTCATCGCGACATGATCACCAAAGGTGACCTTGAACTCATTCACAGCATGATGGAGTTTGAGATAGGGACAAAAGGCGGCCGTATCGACGGTTTGAAATACTGCCCTCACACACCAAAGGAAAAATGCGACTGCAGGAAACCCAAAACGCTTCTTTTTGAGGAGCTGGCAAAGGAACATGCAATCGACCTTGAACGATCTTTCAACATTGGAGATCATATTCGAGACATGCATGCCGGCCATGATTTGGGCATGACTAATATTATGGTTCGAACAGGGCATGGTAAAATGATGGAATTGGATATGTCATCGCATGAGATAAATGTCCATCATGTAGTTGATGATTTAAAGGCTGCATCTGACATTATTGAAAGAGAACTCAAAATGTAGCCCGGTTTCTCATGAGGCTGTCTCAAAAGATTGCAAAGGTTAAATAATTA
>CBDURE010000062.1:0-19426 GCA_965369605.1 uncultured bacterium | reverse complement strand
ATAATCCCGTGTGGTCCCGGCTCATTTTTTCGGGCTAAATCGGCTTTCCCGCCTTTTTTTTGGGCGTTTTCCCCAAATTGCGCCTAAAAATTCCCGGCGCTCCCAGGATTCTCTTTTTTAACTTACTAACCTGCTAACTTTTTTTGAAATAGCCATATACATATTCCTCTGCTATAATATATTTTGTGTTTCTTTGTTCTCAATATTACCTATTGCAAGGAGTGGTCTTATGAATCGATCAATATTCGCAATATTACTAGTATTACTTCTAGCGATTTTTGCGGGATGCTCCAGCTCATCATCCCTGCCAACACAGCCTGATAATCCACAGATACCATCTACCGATACTCAAACCGACAAACTCTCATTGCTCTATCAGGGCACATTCGAAATCGATCTCGAAACTCAAACTATCTCACAAATCGAAAACAGGCAATCCGACTATGTCTATGACATCACCGGATTCCTCCCCGACAAGTGTCCGGGCGGATGTTTCCGATTCTCCATTGTCGGAGTTGTCGGCACCGTTTTGGAAATCGAGCTGACACTTGAGAATCCGCTCACGATTCAGGTTTATGACGCGCGAGTCATGTATCTTGACCTGTTCGGTAAAACTGTCCTTAATCCGGCAAGTTATACGGATTTTCTTGGCACGCCAATTACAAACGTCTATCCATTTAGTGCGTTTACTCCAACAGATCCCAACCGCGCGTTTCCAGTGGGTCCCGGTGGAATGGACACCGTGACAATGTTCCTCGATTTCCCCCCGGGAACGCCATCCGCGGTTAATTACGCTATCACGGCAAGCCTGCCGGACATGACCGCTGAGCCGTACGAAATCAGTGAAATGGCTCAAAACGGCACACTGACAACAACCGGTGGCAGCGCGATAATTAGCTGCCTGGTGTATGACCATCAGAATGACATCTCCGGCGTTTACATGAATGCGATTCCGTTCACCGGCAGTCCTGTGCAGCTTTTATTCAACGACCCGTTATGGGAAGTTGAAATCTCAAACACACAGGGCGCGGCGGAAGGTACATATAACCAGCTAATCATGGCGCTAAGCCCGAATGGGCAGAACATCAGCACCTATAACTATGTTCAAATCGACGTTTCACAGGTAAGCGGCGATCTGGTCGCGTGTTTCACTGCTGACCCGGATGAGGTCCGCATGGAAATCGACCCGACTGTCTATTTCGATGGCTCCTGCAGCCACGATGACGGCGGATACGATATCGTGCTTTATGAGTGGGACTTCGACTGGGATGGAGTTCCCGGCAACTTTGTCGCGGATGATTCAACCACAACTCCTCCGGCAAACTGGACATATACCGCTCCGGGAACATATCTGGTCGGGCTTCGAGTTACAAACAACGCTTCCCCCGCGGAAATAAGCCCGATTTTCTCCGATGAAATAATCGTTCACGGCTGGGTGCTCCCGCCAATCAAACTGACAACTGATCCTATCTATTCGGATTTGTGGTGGTGCGTTGACAAGCGAATCGCGACAACGTCCGACGGTACAGCGCATATTATCGCCTCAAGCTATTATGGCCCAGGTGACTCCAAGGTTGAATATTTCAAATGCGATGAAACCGGTCTGCTTCATTCTGAAGTGGTTTATGAGGGATATATCTCCGACATTGGCCTGCAAGTAACTCCAAACGATGATTTCTACGCCTTCTATATGAAAGGCAGCACTATCATTTATCGTAAAAACAGCAGCGGATCTTTTGAACCTGAAGTAACCGCATTTTCGAGCGATTCCGGGAAATGGGCTGACTATGCCGCTTACGCAGTCAACAACGATGGCGATGTCCTTGCCATGATGTCCGAATACGGCGGCGAGGATTCAGGCCAGACTGTCCCAAATCCGGCTTATGTTTCGTACGCTGTCGATGAGGGAAGCGGTTTTTCAACGAAAACCACCGTTCACACTCCTGACAGATGGACAACATGGGAATACCCCGGCTCTGGTTCGGGAGTTGGAATTACTGTTGACGCCATAGCCGATTCAACAGGCGTATTCCACATGGCATGGGATGGCCTTCCCGCTTTTGGAAATTCAAACAGGCAGATTTGGCATGCGTACCATGACGGCGCACTCAGTGCGGTCAGCGATATCGCGACAACCGGAAGTTCCGAATTCTTCCCGCTGCTGCGCGTGGATGCCGACGACAACGTTTGGTGCGGATACCGTACTTATTCGTCAAACTACTTCTCGATTAAATATGCCGGAAACTCAACCTTCGATCCTGCATTCAAGTGTTTTAACCTGGATGGAAACTGGAGTTATGATATCAATCCGATGAACGGTGATATCATGCAAATTCAGGTTGACAAAACCGGTCCTCAGTTCTGTAACGTGTTTAAAATTTTTAATGTATCCGATACACCATCAGACATCCTGAACACAACTGATTACAGGCTGGATGACACAGCTGATGCAAGACAATGGTGGCCCAATGTGGCATTCAGCCCGGATGGCCATTGGTACGCAATCTGGGATGACCAGCGAGAGCTTCCCGCTCCGAACGCATTTGGAGAACTCTTCTTCGCTATGTATTATTAATAAGTCGTTTTTATGATTAAATAACTTGAATTCAACAATCAGACCCGGGCTTCCATCCCGGGTCTTTTCTCTTTAGACAGCACCACACTAAAGCATGGAGTTATTATGTCTTCTGCTATTTTGCCCCTGGGAACGCGACCGTCCCGGTCGCTATCGTAAATCGCCCTCAATATCAATAACGCCACGCAAGATCCCCAACTCCTCCCGCGATGGCTCTTCAGTTTGCAATCCCTCCGATACAATCCCCAAATCAAAACCGGTATTCTCCTGAATCTCACTCACGCTGATCCCCGGATGGCAGCTCAACAATCTCATCGCTCGTTCAGGCTTGGGAAAATCAAACAATCCAAGAGGCGAAATCAAAACAGATGGCCCATTCCCCGCCATGCCAAGTTCCTCGCGATGATTCCCCCCATCCCCGAATCCGAAAGCTGACCTGAAACTGGCCTTTTCCACAAACGTTTTTCTGTCATGGCGATTCATGAAAATAACGTACGTTTTCGCGCTTGACGCCATCGATGCCGCCCCTATCGGTCCCGGACCTTTCGCAATCAGATTCCCCGCTTTGTCATAGATGCCCATCAAATTCGTGTTACCGTACTTGTCAACCTCCATCCCGCCGATTACAAAAAAATCAACCGATGAAACATTCTCGAATAACTCCACCAGATTGTGCGTGTTAATTCGATACTCCAACGCCCCCGCACTGGATGTCAGCCCGTGGAAATCAACCTCGCGCGGTTTTCCCTCTAGAGGGTTGAGTCCTGTGAAGTTGTATTCATCGAGTCCTAGAATGATAGATGAATCAGGGGCATGCGTAAGATTCGCGAGTATCGCACCCGCACGGGGGATATCCGATGATGTCCCTATCCACACCAGAATGTTATTTCTAATCTGGCGTGAGATCAAAACAGCCATAAATTCTTTTGGGGAGTAATCGGGCATATTATTATTTTCAGTTAAACCGCGCACCGAATATAAATCGACCCCCGAACATAAACCGAGCCCCGAACATAAACCGAGCCCCGAACGTTAGTGAGGGGTAAAATCCGACGCTGGTTCACATTCATTACCTCTCACTAACGTTCGAGGCTCTGTTAGTTAGTATTTTCGGTTAGTTCGCATTTTATGTTAGTTTGTATTTTATGGTTTTTACATTTTTAATGAACTACTTCGTAATCCTATCCAATCCCGCCATAAACGGCCGCAGCGCCTCGGGAATAATAACGCTGCCATCCGGCTGCTGGTACTGTTCAAGAATCGCGACCATCAATCGCGGTGTCGCGAGAGCGCTTCCGTTAAGCGTATGCACAAACCGAACTTTTTTCGATTCCTTTTCACGATAGCGAATATTCCCGCGCCTCGCCTGATAATCCTCACAGTTTGAAACTGAACTGATTTCCTTGTAGCCATCCTGACCCGGCAGCCAAACCTCGATATCGTACGTTTTCGCCGCCTGCTGCCCCAAGTCGCTGCTTACAAGCAGGCTTACCTGATAATGCAATCCCAACGGCTTCAAAACATTCTGGGAATCCACAAGCATATTTTCCAACTCACCGTATGATGTCTCCGGCGTCACAAACTTAAAAATCTCAACCTTGTTAAACTGGTGTATGCGAATCAACCCACGTTCATCCGCGCCATAAGTGCCGGCTTCACGCCTGAAACATGGCGTACACGCCGTGTACAGAATCGGCAAGTTGTCCTCTTTTAAAATCTGCTCGCGATGCATATTCAGCAGAACAGTTTCGGATGTGGGAATTAAATACAGGTCATCATCCTCGCACTTGTACGCCTGATCCGCAAATTTAGGCAGCTGCCCCGACGCATAAAAACTCTCCTCATTAACAAGCGCGGGCGGAATAATAAACTTATAGGAACCCTCCACAGAATTAGTGTGAATCATATAGCTGAGAAGCGCCCATTCAAGCCGCGCTCCAAGCCCTTTATACAGGGCGAAATTGTTTCCCGCGATTCGCCCACCTGCCTCGAAATCAACGATGTCCAGCTCACGCGCCAAATCGAGATGATTTTTGAACTCAAAATCAAACGACGGCTTCTCGCCAACTGTTTCAATCACCTGATTCTCAGCCTTATCCAACGACCTCGGCACCGATTCATGAAGAATATTCGGCAGTACCTCAACAATCGATTTTATATCATCCTCGACCTCTTTCTGTTCAGCGTCCCACGCCTTGATTCTATTCGAAATGCCGCCCATCGAATCTATTATCTCCGCTGGGTCGCCGCCCTCTTTCTTGATTTTACCAACCAGCTTCGACTTGTCATTCCGTTCCTGTTTAAGCGCCTCGACCTTCTGGATTATCTCACGCCGTTTTTTATCAAGTTCAATAACCTCACTCAAATCAATATCCACATTACGGAATTTCATCATCTCCTGAATGAGTTCCGGTTGTTCCATTATCGATTTCAAATCAAGCATGTTCTTATTCTCCCGACCAGCTTTCCTGTTTTCAAGAGAAGTATTATAGCATTATTGGATTTGTCAACAGCCGAGGAGAAACAAAAAAATCCCCCCCTGGGAGCGCCGGAATTCTTCCGGCGTTTTAAGGCGTTTACGCCTTTTGACGGGAGCGCTTTAGCGCTCAACCGCCGGAAGAATTCCGGCGCTCCCAGGGGGGGGAATGTATGCAATTTTTACTACTAACTAACCTTGACGCGCAACCAGCTTGCCATCGGAATTGAATCCGTTTTGTTCCCACACGCAAATAATCCCAAGTCCCGCTTCATTTTTAATAACAAACGGGTCTATTTCCGCGTTATTATCCACGGTATTAAATTGAATATCCGTACCGAACGTAATCCCGCCATCGCAGGAGTAATCCGCCATGATATCAAACGTGCCGTTCTTCTCTGACTGCCACATGACAAAAACAACGCCGGCATCATCAACAGTAACATTAGGATTAAACCTGTAAACTGATGATGACGTATTATCGTTAATTTCCCACTGAAGTTCCTCAAGATGCAGGCCGTCAGTGGCTTTTGCGATATGAATCGGATGGTTGTAATAATGGCTGCGCCTCAACTGAACAACGTAGAATGTTTCCGGGTCGTTCGGATCAAACGCTGAAAACGTTTCGCGATGCCATCCTGTCTGTGGGTAAGTGCCAGCCTCCCATGACCAGTCGATGTGTTCATCATCATAAGGCCATGTCGCGCCGCCATCGCTTGACCTCATTACAATTATTCGTCCGTTTGAACCGACAATTATGTATGCGTCGCCATCTGAAAGGAAATATGCCTGCATGTTGTAGATGTTGTCGTTGTCATACGGTCTGGGATCGCCAAAAAAAGTTTCAACAAATGCGCCTGATGCTCCGCTAGTGCTGAGATATGCAGCCATACATTGCGGAGGCATCCAGCTTGTACTATCCGCCATTATTCTGGGTTGAACTGAAACAAGCACATTATCCGTGCTGTTAGGGTCAATCGCAATGTCCGGCTGATGATACATGTGGTCCCACTCACCAGTCATATCAGGATCTTCAAGATCACGAATTACATTTGTGCTGAATGTATCGCCGTTGTCTGTGCTGTTTTCCAAAACCAAATCGCGATGGAAATAATCCGCCCACACAACACAAACCAATCCCGTATCATCCGCCGCGATTGAACAACCGCCATATTCGCCAAAAATATCGTAGGTGTGAAGCGAAATCGGAGCTGACCATGAAGCGCCGTCATCATCTGAACGGGCAAAGTAAATTTGTCCGCTTCCCGATTCCTCGCCGTAGAATGTGGTATAAACAAAACCATCACCCCCCGCAAGCCCTCTTGTCGCCCTGGGCCTTTGGCCTATATCCAATGGGCCAACATTCAGTGAATATAATCCGTGCATAAATTGAATATCAGTAATCGATGAGCCATCAGTTATGTCTATTTCAGGATCACCGGGCAACAATCCGCTGACAGCAAATGCCACAGACGCTATATCAGTACTCAAATCACTGTCCGTAACACGCACCGCGACCTCATACCACGCTCGCTGGTCGAATTGCGTGACAAGGATTGGATCAGTGGACATCGGAATATCCGCATCAAATATAATGCCATCGTAATCCAAATCAAATTCGAAATTCAACGGTATTCCCGCGAGGTCATCCTCCACATCCGTCGAACCGGAGGCATCGAATGTAACATCCTGATTAATACACGCCGGAGGAACGCTGCTGACCAAATGCGCGACAGGATCTTCTTGGATAACCGCGACTTCAACATAGTTATAAGTGCTGATGTTTTGCCCGTTCGGACTATGCGCCATGATAAGCTGATTGTATATGCCTTCCGGCGCGCCAGAAGTGTTGGAGATTTCAACTTCGTAATTCGGATCATTAAATGTCAATTGTACAGGACCGCCTGTAAAAGGGGTCGCATCCATGTAAACACCGGAGATGTTATCCTGATGGTCATCAACCTTGCAGCTAATGGTCGCGTTTCCGCCTGTTGTGGACAGCTCGCCTGTCTGAGCCATTTCGCTTATTTCGTACGGTTCAGGAGTCATGCCCGGAAGATGGGCAGTAATTGCGTAGTTAACCGCGGATGGCGCACCCGGAGGAAAATCAAGAAACATCATCTCGGTATCAATACCGCAAGGCCCCACTGGGAATGTTCGGTCAGGATCTTCCTTTGTGAATGCTGTAAACGGATAGATTTCCGTGATTGGCGTTCCTAAAAAGTCCGTGTAGCTATCTGGATTCAGCACAGTTTTTCCGAACAGATCCAAATACATGACACGCACGTCATAAACTTGAATTGCAAGAGGATTTTCAAGCGTCAGCTCGATTTCCAAAACAGTGCCGACAACACCGACAATAGTGAATCTGAAACACCCACCGGGGCACTTGTCGGGAAGGAATCCAGTAATGTTATAAACATAATCGGACTGCCTGTTTTCGATTTGCGTAATAGTCTGAGTTTCAAGGTCGATATCAAACGATCCAAAATATAGAAGTGAGAGCTTGTCAGTTTGTGTATCGCCAGAGGGTAGTTGAGGATTGTCCGATTGTGTTGGCAGTGATGATGAGCTGGAACATCCTCCGAAAACCGCAAAAAGCAATATTAGTAGTATTGCGAGTATTGATTGATTCATAAGACCATTTCCACCTGTGATATGGTTTGAATATATAAGGATACAAAACACATTATATCAAAAGCTTGTCAAAATGGCTATTCCAATGAATTTCGTCAAAGCACCAGTTTTATCGCATCTATAAATGTGACAGGAATTCGACCCATTTTTCTAACAACTCTCCAGAAGAAAAAACTGTGTATGTACTGATAGAAACTGCTATTCTCATTTAGATTAATGCCTTCTATCTGTCATCTTTCAAGCAAAACAAGCAAACCCCCGGAATAATCCACTTCCGCCATTTACGGCTGGGCAGGATTATTACTCGCGGATGAGCATCCCATTACCACTGCAAATACCAGGCATAGAACAATAATCAGTTCCTTCTTCATGCTTTTAAACCTCCGGAAAATGTTCAATTGACTTCTAACGAGGGGTTTAAACCCCTTGCCATGCTAACCTTTTCTCATTACCAGCTTCCCATCCGAACTGAATCCATCCTGCTCCCAGACACAAATTACGCCTGCGCCATCAGTATCAGGCAGCAGATCACAATCTATTTCATCATCAATATCCACTGAATTAAACACAACATCGGTTCCGAATGTCACGCCGCCATTGCAGGAGTAATCTACCATGATTTCATAATTGCCGGATGCCTCCGACTGCCACATGACATATACAATTCCGCCATCATCGACTGCAACCGCTGCATTGGCTTTGTGTGATGATGATGTATCGTCATTAACATGTGACTGAATCCTACTAAGATGCAGCCCGTCTGTGGATTTATAAAGCTCCATCGGATAGGCATTCACAGAAGGACTGCGATAGCCCCTTAGTAAATAAATAACATTCGGGTCTGTTGGGTCCAAACATGAATTCATTTCACGATGGTATCCTGGAACATACGACAGTGAGCGGTGACTGCTATCATCTGGCCATGTTGCCCCACTATCAGATGACCTGTAAACATAATTTCTTGAGTTTTCGCCAAGCAGCATATATGCATCGCCATCCACCGCATAGTGAACCTGAGCATTAAAGATGTTTTTGTTGTTTGTTCCATCCTGCAAATATCGATTCAGATGAAGAACCTCATTGAAAGTGCCACTGGGACCTGTTGAACTGTTGTGTATATACATCTCCGTCCAGCTGAGAAACCAACTGGTTCCGGTTCTTATCCATGACGTTGTAATGATGGTTATGTTATCAGAATTTGTAGGGTCGATAGCGACATCAGGTGAGCGGTATTGATTATTCGCATAACTGAAAGTATCAGAGTAATTGCGTATCTCGTTCGATGCGAATGTGTCACCGTGATCAAGGCTGTATTCAAGGAAAAGATCACGATGGAAGCAGTCCGCCCATACAATCAGGACTATACCGGTATCATCGGCGGCAATCGAGCATCCGCCGTATTCACCGGTTGCGTCATAATCATGCACGGACACCGGCGTTGACCAGGTCAGGCCATTATCGTCCGATTTAGCCAGGAAAATGCTGTTTGTTCCACCCTGCACACCGTAAAACACAATATACATATAGCCATCCCCCCTCGCAGTGCCTTTTGTTACCGTCATCGCCGCACCGGGCCAGTCGAAATCGCCGGTAACACGTGTTCCGTGCATAAAACTGATATTAGTTATCGAAACGCCATCCGTAATATCGATTTCAGGATCACCGGGAACCAATACGTTAATTCCGAAAGTCACGGTTGCGATATCGGTGTCAAGGTCGCTGTCAGTTACACGAACCGCTGCTGTATATAAACCTTGATTGGCATATTGCGTTACTGCAATCGGATCAGTTGACATCGCCCTGTCAACATCGAATGTAATCCCGTCATAATCGTAATCAAATTCGAAATTCAATGGAATAGACGCGGCATCATCCTCTATGTCGGTAGAGCCGGATGCGTCAAAGGTTACATCCTGATTGATACAGCATGGAGGATCGACTGTAATATCCGCAACAGGATCGCTTCCGACATAACCAAGTTCAACCTCAACCTCGAAAACCGCGTATGTGGCGAATTCTGAAATATCGAAAAGACCCTCAAGAGGATTAGAGACAGGACCAACGCGCTTGATGCCGTCCATGCCGTATAGCAGCGACGACTCATTATTGCCCGGCGGATAGGTATCCGTAACCTTGATTAATCCTGTGTAGATACCCTCAGATGCTGAAAGTTCATTTGCGAACGTAAATTCGAAAAGCAAAGGATCGGTTGGATCATGTCCCGTTCCTGAAATCGACGCACTGCCTGCTTGTGAAATCATACTGCCAAGTACGCCCGGAATTTCAATTCCGACTGTACCCACAGATGAATCAGCTGCCATCTCATTTAATTCCTCTCCAACCGCGACACCATGCGACGGGTCAACGACCTCAACCTGAAGAGTTACTGTCTCTGAAGGCTGCGTTTCTATAAGCATTTCAGTCAGAGGAATTACATTTATCTCACTCGCGGCTTTTTTCTGATGCTGCGGAACTCGATATTCAGGAGTGAATCTTTCAAATTTCGCCGCGCTGCTTACCGCATAAGTGCAGCCTATCGCATAAGTGTAACTGATATCTCCGGTTGACAAATCAAAAACATAGTCTTTGTAATCGTAATCGCATCCCATCGCCATGACCAGATTCCCACTCGGCGGCGGGTCTGTTACAGATTCAAATCCCATCGGATTTTCAGGAAGGAAATTACCGGCGGTGTAATCATCAAAATGAAGTATGTATGGATGAATATCCGCGTCAGTCTCAAACACTTCCGTATCAAGAACATCATCCAGATAGGGTGAATATCCCGATGCGTTTAACAGTTTCACCGATGCGATACTGTTACCCAAAGCTGGGAAAACCACTGTTGATGCGTCCTGCGCGGCTATTATCCCCTCAACATTGAAAACGTGAAGGTCGCCGCGATTCCGTCCGGTTATCGGTTTGAGCAGATCGCCCGCGGCAAACGGATGCTTCAATCCGACTGAAACAACAAGATTGCCATCAGCGTCAAGTGAAACGCTTTTGATTTTAGCGCAATCGGTGCATGGCGCCATCGAAAGAAAATTCGTAATATCCACAACTTCAAGCGTATCTGTTAATGCGCCGGTACGAAGTGATGTCAGCTCAGCCGACATCTTTTCAGGATTCAATGCAAGATTATAAACTCCCATAACCCCGAATCCCGCGGCTGGTGAGCCGTCCGAGAACCTGTCGCAGACTCCAACAGGCATCGATTCCGATTCTAAAAATGCGGGTGTTAAAGGATTTTGAAGTGAATCACTACTATTGGATGAACATCCACAAACAAGCAAAGACAATGCAATAGTGACAAAAAAAAGGTAACGCATAATATCCCTCCGGGGAAATTAAAATATGTTAGGTACTGATAGAAACTGCTATTCTCAATTTAAAGTAATGCCTTCTATCTGCCGCCTTTTGATAAAAACTAACGAATCCCAAGAATAATGGAAATAGCATTTGCGTTCAATTATAGCATAAATCAGGTGAATTCATATTACTGAATGCCAGCAATCCAATTGCCTGATAAAATGAGGTAAACAGGAAACTACCAAAGCTCGAATACTCGCATACCATTAAAAGAAAAAGTCAATGTATAAATATACTTATCAGAAACACATATTTTTTTTGCGGGTTCTCCTATATCAAGCACATCGATTTTATAAGCTAATTCAGGAGGATCTATATCAGCTATCACTAATCCACCTTCATTGCAGGCCATACACATATAACCATCGGAAAAGCAAATATCGTTTACCCAACTGTGCGTGGTAATTGAATGAACAACATGCGCTGATTCAGGCGGGTCTATGTCAACTACCGTCATACCGTATGACGAGTTATTATATCCTGTCACAAATACGTAACCGTTATATGCACAAACATTGCCAAGGCTGCCATCAAAATCCAAAGAATTCACAAGATATACTGATTCTGGAGGATCTACATCAACTATACACAAATTATCAGGATAACCGTTTACCACATATACATATCCGTCTGAAAAAGAAATATCCCTGGGCCATCCATGTAAGTTAACCGATTCTATTATATATGCTGATTCTGGAGGGTTTATATCAACTATCACTAAATGATAATCCATACATCCGACATACGCATAATCACCGTAAATACATACTTTCTCAATGCGTGGTATCTCAACTGAACCTGCAATATAGGCTGATTCCGGAGGCTCTATGTCAATTATCTGCAATCTACCAGAACCTGCCACATACGCATAATCACCTGAAACAAACACTTCTTCCGCATTGTCTGGAATCCCACCCGAATTTACAAAATCCACTGATCCCGGTGTGCTTATATCATATATTAGCAACCCGGAAGGACCATCCGCTACATACGCATAACCGTCTGAAACAAATAAATCTTCCGCCATGAGTGGTGAGCCAAACATACCAGTAAATTGAGGTGATTCCGGCGGGTCTATATCAACTATCAGCAATCCGTCATATTTATCCGCCACATACGCGTAACCATCGGAGACATAAACATCACAGGCATCGTTTCCTGGTATATCAACTGAACCAACAACATAGGCTGATTCAGGTGGCTCTACATCCATTATCAATAAACCAGCTTCGTCTTTCGTTATAATATACATATAACCATCGGAAGCAAAGACACCTTTTGGATCATCATCAGTGTCAATCACATTCACAACATACGCTGATTCAGGTGGGTCTATGTCAACTATATAAATTTCTCTACCGGGATTGTTCACTACAAACGCATAACCATCGGAAACATCAAGATCAACATAAAGATCATAGATATAAAATGGCCCTATCGAATTGACTATACATGCCGATTCAGGCGGATCAATATCTATTATATGCAATTCTTCATTACAACTAATCACATAAGCATAACCATCGGAGACACAAACATCGCTTAACTCATCACATCCGCCTGGTACTGATACTGTTTGAACAACATACGCGGATTCCGGCGGGTCTATGTCAATTATCCGTAATCCGGCAATTTCATCCGCCACATACGCATAACCATTGGAAACATATATGTGTCTGGTTCTATAAAAGTCAAGTGATTTCACGATATGCGCTGATTCGGGTGGATTTATGTCGATTATCTGCAATCCTTCATAAAAATTCGCCACATACGCATAACCATCGGAGACATACACTCCACTTACACCTGATGTTTCAACTCTGTTCACCCAGACAGGATGCGCCGGATTGGTAATATCAAAGATATGCAATCCATGTATATTATTAGCCACGTATGCATAGTTTCCATCGATAAAAACATCAATAGATAAAAAATTCAAATTTTCTGGTGTTATATCAAATGGATATAATATGGATGCAACATTGGCAATGCCTTCTTTGAAAACGTGGTCGTCGGTGTTTGTATCCCATGCAGCAAGCAATATATCATAATCACCAATCGGAGCACTAAGGTCGTTTGATATGGTCCCTGTGAAAATATATTCGTGCGGATTTGGTCCGGGTTCAGAATAGAGCAATTCAACCGTCCCATCAAACAAATCTGGTGATTCGACCTTGCATTTGATTTCAGATGGCCCCTGCCAGTCAAGGAAAGTTGCTGTAACAGGTGCGCTTCCCCCATCCGCTGTCAAGCCGCCCCCTATTACCATCCGCAACTGAACAGGTTCAGGCGCGTTGTCTGTATATGGATATGAGGGCTGCGGATAATTTGTCGAGATGCCAACAACAAGTTTGTAAGTATAAGCGCCATCGAATCCGTTTATATTCATCTCCCATCTTTTCGTATCCACCAACGGCTGAACCGATGACCACTGCCTGTATGGCTGCTCCTTGAAATATGCAATAAACGGATTCGCATTGCCGGGAATCGCACCACCAAGATTGTCGTATAGCTTGGTGTAGCCGTCCGGTTCAAGTACAACTGAATTGTTGGCATGGACATCGAAAACCGGATAGTTCATCTCATTTCCCGGATTTGCGGGAAGGATAGCAATCACGCGCGGGTCAAAAACATCTATCCCACTGCCGGGAAACGGATGCGTTAGTTTAATATCCGCCCAGAAATTCGGAGTCAAGCCCCAGTCTCTAATCTGCAGGACATCCGGATATAATTCAGTCAAAGGATAATGATATTCAGCGCTTCGATTTGCGGGTTCGAGAGTAAATGTTTTTGCGTCGGGGTCAATCACCGCATTATAAACAGCAAGCACACTGCGGTGTTCGGATTCTGTGCCGAATGAAATCGGCACATCCTGTGAAACATCATACGCATCATTAATCACCGGCTCAACAGGCGATTTGCCTTTCGAGCAGGCGGTTGATGAAATCGCAAGTAAAATCGCAAGCAGAAGGATTGGCAAAATCTTTGCACGTTTCAATTTCATACTCCTATCACGAAAGCACTCTCAGCGGGTTTGATGTAACATACTAATTTTATAACTATTACCAGGATTCGGCAAGTTGTGTGGGGAAATATAAAATCCGCGATTGGATATTCTCGTTATCGCGAATAGATTCTTCGCTGCGCTCAGAATGACAGAATCAACTCTGGAATGACAAAGCGTTCAATCGAGGACTTTGGGGGAAACTACTCAAACAAATCCTGTTGTTTGGATTCATCGTCTTTGTCGGGTAAATCGAAGAGGGGCATGTCGCCTTTGGAGCGTCCGACTATGTTTACCTCGAAACGTTCCTTTTCAATTGCGGAGAATATTTCACGGGCGCGAGTTAGAACCTCATCCGGGAGTCCGGCAAGCTGCGCTACCTGTATGCCGTAACTTTTCTGCGCGCGTCCCGGGACTACTTTTCGGAGGAATATTATTTTCCCCCCTTCCTCTTTGAGCATAATCCTGAGATTTTTCACTCGCTCCAGAAATTCACTCAAGAGAGTCAGCTGGTGATAGTGGGTTGCGAAAATGGTGATTGAACCAAGCGTAGGGGAGTTGTGGATATATTCCGCAATCGACCACGCGAGCGCAAGGCCGTCGAATGTGCTGGTGCCGCGCCCGATTTCATCGAGAATTATAAAACTTTGCGGAGTCGCGGCTGACAAAATCTGCGCTGTCTGGCTCATCTCGACCATGAACGTACTTTGCCCGAGCGCGAGATCATCTGTAGCTCCGACTCGTGTGAAAACCCTATCAAAAATGCCAAGTTTCGCCTGCTTTGCGGGGACGAATCCGCCGATTTGGTTCATGATTATCGCAAGCGCAATCTGGCGCATGTATGTCGATTTACCCGCCATGTTCGGACCAGTCAGGATTGTGAGCTGTGCGCCAGTACGGCTGAAATCGGCGTCATTCGGTACAAACGAATCGCGACCCATCACCTTTTCAAGCACCGGATGTCGGGATTCAGTCATTTCGATTACCGGCTCATCGGAAATCTCGGCGCGGATATAACCCTCCTCAGCGGCGCATTGCGCGAGTGAAACAAGAACATCCAGAACGCCAATCGCCTGCGCAGTTGACCCCAGATTGTCAGCGGATTCAGACAGTTTCTCAAGCAGTTCGCGCCAGAGCTGCTTTGCCAATTCATCGCCCCGTTCCTGCGCTGAGAGGATTTTACTCTCCAAATCTTTCAATTCCTGCGTTACATACCGCTCGGTGTTTACCAGTGTCTGCTTGCGGAAATAATCTTCCGGCACTTTCGCGATTTGCGTTTTGGGAATCTCGATGAAATATCCGTGCACTTTATTGAAAGTAACTTTGAGTTTATGAATGGATGTTCGCGCGCGTTCACGCTCCTGTATTTTAATAAGCACTCCGCGGCTGTCTGTTGTAAGCCTGTGAATCTCATCCAAGTCAGGCGAATAGCCCTCGACAAAAATCGACGGCGACACGTTTTGCGACGGGTCAGCGATAATCGCGCTGCACAACAAATCGAGTGTTTCAGGATGCGGATTTAATTCATCATGCGTTTTTTGAATCAAATCACTGTTCAAACGCTCAAGCAGTTCACGGATTGCCGGGATTTTCTCAAGAGCGTTTCTAAGGGCGATTAAATCACGCGGATGCGCCATCTGGGATACAATTCGCGCGATGATGCGGGATAAATCGGAAATTCCCCTTAGCTGGTCGCGGATTGATTCGCGGATAAGAGATTCCGTTTTCAATTCGCCTACCGCGTCATGGCGTTTTAAAATCCGCGTGCGATTTGTCAGCGGACGAGTAATCCATTCGGCGAGCGCGCGACGTCCAAGCGGTGTTCTCGTGCGGTCAAGCACACGAATGAGAGTGTTGTCACGTCCGCCGGTACGCATGTTCGCCGTGATTTCAAGATTTTTGAGAGTCGATTCGTCAAGGACAAGAAAATCATCCGCGCGATATAAAATCAGGCGTCGAATCGCGCTCAACGCAGCAGCGTTTGATTTCTCCAGATATTTCAAAACGCCATAGGATGCCAGCATCGCGGATGCACTTTCAGAAATATCATGCGTGTCGATATTCTCGATTCCCAGACGGTTTTGCAAAACCTCACGAGCGCGGAATTCATCACCGGGATTAATCCTGTATCGCTCAATTGCGATTTCCCTATTATCAAGCCAGTCAGCGCCGATTCCCTCAGGCAGAAGTATTTCACGTGTGTTGAACCTGCGGATTTCATCAATGATCAAACTTCGTCCGGCTGGTGTGTCATCAAAATCAGTAGCCAGAAACGCGCCCATGGATAGTTCAACAAGCGCGAGTCCGATTCTGCCGTCATCAATTGCAATCGATGCAAGATAATTACGTGAGCCTTCCTCGAGAAATTCATCTTCCAGAAGAGTTCCCGGCGTGAGGACTCGAACAACCTCACGCTCAACAATCCCCTTCGCTTTTTTAGGGTCGCCAATCTGCTCACAGACAGCGACTTTCCGTCCGGCATCGATAAGTTTTTTCAGGTATGGAGTAGCGGAATGAAACGGCACTCCGCACATCGGGATTGGATTTTCGCTTCCCTTGTGCCGTGATGTCAGCGCGATATTCAGGATAGCGGCGGCTTCCTCGGCGTCCGAGCCGAACATCTCATAAAAATCGCCCATGCGGAAAAAGAGTATCGAGTCGGGATATTTCGCTTTAATCCCGAAATACTGTTTCATTGATGGAGTGTATTTCTCATCCGCTTTCTTTGCCATAAGGGAGGTTTATTTTATCAGAGAGCGGGGCGTATTGCATTATATGGTTCAGGTTCGCGATAAAGTCATGTTGTTATAACGAGCGTTGGATATTATAATTGCGTCATCTTGAAATCAGGAGAATGTCATGAAAACAATCATACGGCTTTTCGTTTTGGCAATATTTATATGTGGATTCACATTTTCAGGCTGCAGCGGTATCGAGACAAATTACGGCACAATCGCAGGAGCGATTTTTTACTCCGATGACACAACCCGTGTCGGCGGCGGCTGGGTCAGAGTGTTTGACAGCACCGGAGGCACAATTATCGCTGAGGTTCCGGTTGATGAACAGGCGCGGTATTTCATCGCGCTGCCCGAGGGTGAGTATATCGTTATGGGAGCGGCATCACAAACCGGCGACTACACCGGCTCAGGCGATACGGTAGGAATTTTTGCCCACGAAACAACACGCTACTACTTCGCGATAATGTTCGATCCGCCGGAATAGTTGGGGTGATCGTAATTTGCTTTTCATTGTAACTATGAATATTTATTTATAACCGAGCCCCGAACGTAAGTGAGGGGTAGGTGGTGCTTTGTATCAGATTCGAGGTTACCCCTCACTAACGTTCGGGGCTCGGTTATTTCTTTGCTGGCATGTAGTCTTTTGCGTGAATTAGTCCCATTTCCCCGGTTAATGAGAAACCGGGCTACGAAGTAATTTTTTTCTTTTTCCTCATAACAAATTTGCCATGTATGTACTCAATTTCTTCTTCAGATAGGTCTTTGCGGTGTTTTACTTTGAAATGGTGTTTTAGAATGGGGGATTCATCAATATCAATTTGCAGCATTCCTTCATCATCCAAGATAAAAGATTGTAACAAAAATGGTTTTTCAAAAGTTTGCTTTCTTAGAAATTGTGAAAAGGTAGAGTTCACATCATACTTAAAAGATTTGCATAGAATCAGCATAGCTATAAGTGGTTGGTGCTCTTTTTGAGCTTTTTCAGGTTTTTGCAAAGTTTCAGCTTGCTTAAAGAATTGTTTTGCAGTTTTCCGTTCAGGATTTGGATAAAGGTATACTGAATAATCATAATTATTTTCAATTACAAAAGAAAGACAAATGTTATTTTCCTTATCATCTTTATCCCCATAATTCCAATCTCTAAATAAACTGAAAAGATTGTGCCCGTTATCTCTGGAAGTAAAAGCACAACCTACTAAATTCAACTGTCTCTCAGTGTTATCCTCTGGAAATGCAAATGCCATACCATACCAATCTTCTAAGTCAATTTTTTCTAAAGGAAAGGGAGTTACATAAATTGATGTGTATTGGAAAATTGCTTTATCAAAAAGAAGACAAATTGATGTGATGCTAATAGAAAGTATCAAAGCATATATTTTGTTGCTGATAGTTAAAAGACAGCTTAAAATGCCAATTGCTATAATTGCCCAGAGAATGATTTTCACTATACGTTCGTACTTTTCATGTATCACCAATTTTGGAAAACACCGTTTCCATCTCAGTGAAAGAACGCTTTTCCAAGATATGTGTATTCGGTCATTTTTCATGTTAGTCAATCTTGATTTGGCTTAATACATCATCATAATTAAAGTGTAATCTGGGAATCCATTTCCAAGGAATCCCGGCGAAGGGACGCCGGGTTACAATTCCGTCTATGTTTTGTCTAATACCATCACTTCCTAAACCGATACTTCACCAGCGTGGTGATTGCCTCTACCGCATCCCGCCAGCCGATTTTTTTGCCTTCCTCGATACTTCTGCCCTCGTAGAAAATGGGGACTTCCATGAACGAATATGGGCCTTTCAGCACTTTTGCCGTTACCTCCGGGCAGAATTCGAAACGCTCGCATTTTAGTTCTATGTTCAGGATGACATCGCTTCGAAATGCTTTGTAGCAGGTAGCCTCATCGGTGAGCTTTCGTCCGGGGTAGAGTATTCGTGTGAGAGCGGAGATTAACCGGTTGAACATCCAGTTGGCGAATTTCATTCCCTTTGGCCGCGATTTGCCGAGGAAACGGGAGCCGTAAACGACATCCTTTTCGCCCCGGATAATCGGATTGATTATGTTCGGGTAATCGTTGGGGTCGTATTCCATGTCAGCGTCCTGGATTATTACAATGTCGCCGGTGATATATTTCAACCCGATTCGAATCGCGGTTCCCTTGCCGAAATTCAACATGGAGTAGTGAATCGTTAGGAGGTCATCGCCGCTTCCGCGCGTCTCATGGATTTCCTTGAGCACTTTGACAGTGCCGTCATGGGAGCCGTCATCGATTACTATTATCTCTTTCGGGATGCCGACATCGACAGCCTCAACCGCGCTGATGACATCCTCGATGTTTTCAACCTCGTTGAAGCACGGGATGATTACGGATAGTTTTTGTGGATTCCAGTCTTTTTTTTGAGTGTCGTTCATATTGAATCCTGTTGCATCGATTTCATATTAATCTTATCGTAAAAGCTGGAAAATTGCATTTCATCATCGAATGCAGATACGTATTTTTCTGGTAAATCAGACCTCACCCCCGGTCCCTCGCCCCAAGTGGCTCTACAGCCTCAGGGGTGGGGGGGAAACAAGGCCGTTACCAAGACCCCCACACAACAAGGGGGAGGGCCCCGCGTGGAGG
>CBDURE010000061.1:0-19438 GCA_965369605.1 uncultured bacterium | reverse complement strand
GAGAGAAAGCATATCGTTTTCCTGCTCCCCCTCTCTACATGGTGGAGAGGGGCTGGGGGGTGAGGCAGGATAATTCAATATTCACTAGTGCTTTATCATAACTAACCATTCTGGTATAATTCTTGTATCCAAATCCGGGTGATGAGTTTGGTGTGTCAAAAATTATGCTTATTCAACTGATTATAACGATTATTCTTGCAGCGGGAGTATCTTTCCTGGTTACTCCGCGCCTGATTCACTTCTGCCACCAGAAGAAACTACTGGCAACCCCCGATGGTCGCCGCAAACATGAAAAACCGATTCCAAACCTGGGTGGCTTCTCTATATATATAGGATTCCTTTTTGCCCTCCTGGTAGCTTTTCCATTTTTATCTGATTCCCTTCAACAATACCCCTCATTCGTATTCGGGATTCTCGGAACAGTAATCGCTGGCGGCTTGTGTTTCCTCATGGGACTCTTCGATGATCTCTTCGAACTCAAAGCCGGCACAAAAATCCTTTTTCAGGCGGCGATTGCTGCATGCCTGGTTATCTTCGGAGTCAGAATCGGATTCATATCCAGTCCCGGCGACGGCATGATATTCCTCCCGATGTGGTTATCCGCAATAGTAACAATTTTCTGGGTAGTCGCCGTGATGAACGCCATTAATCTCAGCGATGGCCTGGATGGCCTTGCAAGCGGAATCAGCCTGATTGCCGGAATCGTTTTCCTTGTGATTGCATTATCGCGCGCCGAACCTCTCAAAGCGGAGGTGCCGGCGTTTCTGTCCGCCGCGATGATTGGCGCGATTATCGGATTCCTGCCGTTTAATTTTCCCAAAGCGCGCATTTTCCTCGGCGATTCGGGAAGCCAGCTGCTCGGGCTTCTCCTCGCGACAATCTCGATTCTCGGCGCGTTTAAAGGTCCCGCGTTAATCGCGGTCGGAATTCCAATCCTCGTTCTCGGCATACCGCTTCTCGATACTTCCCTCGCGATTCTACGCAGAAGCATCAAAGGCAAAAAAATCTACGAGGCCGATGACGAACACCTTCATCACGCGCTTGTAAAAAAAGGATTCACACCAATCCAAACCGTGCTGATTCTCTGCGCGATAACCATAGTCCTCGGCGCCGTCGCAATCGGCGTATCGGGTTGCGATTAATACATCAAACCAAACAGCCGAATTTCCTCAAAAAGCTCTAAAGTCAACTAAGATTAGTACACTGATCTTAATTGACATACCTACACACAACCAAAACCACGATTAAACTATCTCATATATCAGAGAGAAGAACAGAGGGATTTATCCCTCTGCTTCTACACAAATGATATATACTATGGAGGATTACCTGACTTTTACCAATCTCGATTTCGAGTGTAATTAAACATGCTTAAAACATATCCCATTTATATCTGCCTAATATTGCTAATTATCCTGGCCGGCTGCTCCAAAGGCGCATCGCCACTAGCCCCACCCATGACAAATGGCATCTCGACGGATTTCAATCCGCAACTGGCTGTCAGCGATTACAGCCCATCAGGAATCATCTCCGGCGGAATGAGCGCACTGGGACTCTATCAGGCTCACATAAACACCGACACTTTGTCCGGTGATATAATCCCCTTTCGAACATCCGCGCTAACCGACACACTCGAAATTGTCGATATCACAAATTTCCTTTCAATCTCACCTTGCATTGACTGTGTCAAACTCGACTCAATCGGCCTCGACGCGAAAGGAAATATCTTATTAAGAATCGGGATAAAGCACCCATTCGACGCTCCTGATTTAGAGGCTGAAATATCCGGCGCAAATCGCGCCGACCTGCATATTTTCAACATCGAGGGAACAATAATCGGCGACAGCGGATTGCCGTTTGAATTCACCCAACTCGGTGAAACAATCGATTCCTTCCAGCTTCTCAACGCGGACGGCTACTCGAAATATCTCGACCAAACTCTGGAAACCGTATTCCCATCAACCGCGACAATTCACCCGTATATCCATCACTTCGATGACTACACGCTCGGCAATTTCGACCCCGAAACAACAACCGGCTTCTCCGATATTGTCGCCCCAACCGGAAACCTTGTCATGGCGATGGGCGCCGATTACGATTTCAAAAATTATGTTTTTTCATACCCATCAGAAAGTAATCTTGATTTCATCTTCGCTGTTGGATGCTCCTTCGGAGTAAGTGTCGAATCATGGGAAAGCCGTCTCGAACCGGAATATAGAATTCCGCAATTCAATAAAAAAGCCGCGAGTGAAATCGATGTCCGTATAACCGACTGGAGTTTCATCGCCGGCGATACCGAATCAACAGTATCAATCGAGGTTGATGTCATGGATATCAACCACGGTGTTGCTGTCGGCGAGGCTCTGGATGAAATGGCGCATGACAGTTCTGTTGCTCAAATCGCTCTGGACATTCCCGGATTCCTGCTCGAGCAATTTACAGCCACTGACCCGGAACCGATAAACATAATCGACCATGTCAGAACCGACCCATACATTTTTGAAATCACGCTTACCAACACTGCCGGCGGAACTCAGTTGGCATATCCCGCACTTTTAAAAGTAACAGACTCATATCCGCCGGCATCGAACACTCATCCCTATCTTACCGGAATGGATGGGCTTGCGCGCATTGAACCCGGCGCATCATCCACTTTCGACAGCCTTTTCGTAATTGATGAATTCGCCACATATATCGCTTTCATTCTCGCTGAACCCGGCTCCGAGCCAACATGCCAAATCACAACCGACCCATCACCGGCGGAAGTCGAACAGGGAACCGCGATTGCATTTGACGCTTCCGGGTCAATCGACGACGGCTTAATCGAATCCTACGAATGGGATTTCGACTACGACAGCGTCACTTTCAATTCCGAAGCCTCAGGCGCTGTGATAAGCAGATTCATCTGCGCTCCCGGAATTCACACTGTCGCGTTAATGGTTACCGATAACGATCTGGATTCAAGCATCTGCACCGTTGATGTCACAATCACCGCTGATGACGGCGCAATCGAGGGTTTCGCCGCTGATCAGAAAATACTTGGCGCCACTACACTGGAACCGTTTATCCTGAACACATCGAACCGCGCAATCGCAGCATGGGAAAACAATCTCTACATCGTAATGAACAGCAACCTTCCAGAAGACGCATCCGAAAACATTTTCTTCATGCGCTCAACGGATTTGGGAACCACATGGGACACTCCGATTCAGCTGACATCGTATCCAGCCGCCGATGAAGCATGGGCAAGGGAAGCAAATCTGGCAATTGATAAAAACACAGGTGACATTTTCATCCAGTTCCAATCCGACTGGAAAAGCTACGACGCTACCGGCAACTACAAATATGACGTTTTCTTCATGATGAGTTCCGATAAAGGCGAAACATTCACCGAACCGATTCAGGTAAACGATAACACTCCGGGAACATCCGACCAGCTGGCAGGTTCAATCGCTGTCGATGATTCAATCACACCATCGAGAATTTACATCGCTTATGAAAATCGCGAAGATACAAACGACTTCAACATCTTCACCGCGACAGCATTATCAAATGACACTTCAACATGGACAATCACTCAAATCGACAACGACACCGTTTTGAAATCAATGCACCCCGCCGTTTATGTCAATCCGACTGACAGTTCAGTCAATGTCGCATGGGTTGACCCTGTAAATCTTGGCGGCACAGGACAGATTCTCTTCGACCGCTCCACCGATAACGCCACAACATGGGGCGATGACATCACCATTTTCACTGTTGAATCAAACAACGGCCCATTCGAAACCTGCCTCGCAATCGCGCCGGCAAGCGGAATCCCGGCAGTCATCTGGCGTGATGTTGACACCGGCGACTCAACATGTTTTCACAGGTTCGCCATGGCTGAATCCGCCGATGGCGCCACATGGACAGCACCTGTAAATCTCACCGATGGCGGAACGAAATACTGCTGGTCTGGAACTCTCGATGTTTCCTCCGATGGCCGATGGTTCGCAGTACTCGAACAGGACATCACCCGTGATCTCGACTGGAAAGCCATGTTCACTGAATCATCCGATGGAATCACCTGGACAACTCCCGTTCAGGTCGATGACGAAAACAAGGTCTTCGGACTTTCAATGGTGTTGGATGACTGCAATACAGTGCATGTAATCTGGGGCGACATCAGAGAAGACGGCGTAAACAGCGAATTATTCTACGACTTCGGAAGTTAGCAGAGAAGACAGTCGTGCTTAAATCAGTTTCTTCAACAGAGCATCACAGGTCAACATTGATTTACCGATATATGACTAGCACGGCTGGCACCACGGCTGGCACCAAAAACACATTTTACTTTCGCTGGATGATTTTAGCTATTTGGTTGTGTTAATCATTAGAAAGAGTTACTTTCAAATATTGACCGCTTATCCCATAAAGTATAAAAATCAAAGGGAAAAACAGAAAAAAGAATATAAGAAGTGCAAAGACTAAAAATGCCGGACGTCGCCCATGAGGACGACATCAGTACTCCTTCTACATCAAGGTAGATGAGTTACTAATATTATCCTACAACAATATACTTTTGTCAACCTTTATAAAACTCATTATAGAAAAACATGAATCCGGGGAAAAAAGACAACCTTATTTAATGCATGGATTCACCGTACTTCACAACGATTAATGAGAAACCAGGATGCCAATTCACAGGTCAACATTGATTTACCGGCCAATATTAAATATACTTTAATCTCTATTAATCGTTGCAGTACCCTGAGGATTCAACAGTTTTCATTTATTCACATTCGCTCAAACACGCGAGGTGACTTATGAACCGTTTATCACTAACCTTCCCTGCCATTGCCTTAATCATGATTATCGGATGCTCAAGCCACGGAACTTCTCCTGTTACACCGGATGAACAACCGTCCAATTCATTTACAAACGGAAACATCAATGCCGGAATCAGCGAATACCTCCCCGATGGCAGACCCGCCGGGGGTGTCAGCGTACTTGGACTCTACAATGTTCACGTTGATACTAAAAACCTGACCGGTGAAATTGTTCCCGCGAGAAACGGCTCGCTTGAGGATGTTCTTGAGGTGGTCGATATTAGCGGATTCATGTCCGTCGCACCATGTACCGACTGTGTCAAACTACAGTCAATTTCATTAAACAGCGACGGCAATATCGTCCTCAGCATCGGACTCAAACACCCGTTTATGCCCGGCAATCCGGCGATGCCAATCACGGGGAAAAATCGCGCCGACCTGCACGTCTTCAATATCGAAGGCGTAATTGTCTCCGATGGCGGCACTACGCCGATTGTCTTTTCATCAATTGGTGAAACGATCGGCAACTTTTTCCTAACCAACGCGGATGGCTACTCACCGTATCTCGATGACATGCTCGACGGCATCCTCAACACAACAGCCACAATTCATCCGTATATCCTGCATTTCGACGATTACTCCTCAGGCAATTTCTCCGCATCAAATCCGAATGGATTCCAAAGCGTAACAACCCCCGGCCCGAATGGCTGCCTTGTAATGGCTATGGGTTGTGATTACGATTTCAAAAATTACATTTTCCAATCAACAGCCGGCGCGGATATGGATTTCATCTACGCTGTCGAGTGCACGTACGCTGTGTCCGCCGCGACTAAAAACGACAGGTTCAATCCTGAATTCCGAATCCCGCAGCATAATAAAAAAGCCGCAAGCGAAGTTAAAATCGAAATCGCCGAGAACGGTTTAATCGCCGGACTTGACACATCAACCGCAACATTTCATATCAAAGTTCTCGATTACAATCACGGAGTCGCAGTCGGAACAGATCTCGATGAAATGCTCGCGGATTCATCTGTCGGCAGCATTTCAATTGAAATCCCGCAGGTTACACTCACGCCTGTTATTGTAAATTCACCAGTTGAAATTAGCGGTACGGGCAACGATCCCGCGGACCCGCTGACATACGAAATTACCGTAACAAACACAGGCGCGGCGGATGAGGGTTTCTACACCGGACTAATAAAAGTCCTCGATTCCTACTCTTCCGGACTGAATACAAATGCGCTTCTGGACGGCATGGACGGAATCGAACGAGTTGGGCCAACTGACAGTCCTCTCGATGGCCTTTTCGATATTTCAGAATTCGCGGCATATCAATCGTTTGAAATCGAAGTGATTTCAACTATTCCGAACTGCGTGATTGTAACTGACCCCGACCCGGTGGATATCATTCAGGGAGACCCAATCCAATTCGACGGCAGCGGTTCATCCGCGACCGGTTCATCTACAATAATTTCTTACGAATGGGATTACGATTATGACGGCATCACTTTCGACATTGATGACACAGGCGATATCGTAAATCCCTCTCTCTGCGAATCCGGCACAAGAGATGTCGCCCTCAGGGTTACCGACAACCTTACTGAATCCTCAATCTGCACCGTTCCAATCACTATCACAGACACATACCCGACAACCGGATGGGGAACTGACACCCCGATTTCATCATCATTGCTGGGATTTGTGCTGAACACAGGGCAAAGAGCTATCCGCATTTACGGCGATGACCTGTATGTTACTTTCTACACGGTAACAACTCCAAGAAACATTTATTTCGTTCGATCAGAAGATATGGGAGCAACATGGGAAAATCCCGTTCAAGTAACCACCTATACCGCTCCAAACCTTGAACGAACAGAAGGCTGCAATCTCTGGGTCGATGGCAACACAAGTGACATTTACATCGCCTACAAGAGCCAGGCATCCGATATCACCTATGACTGCTATGCAACCAGAAGTCAGGATAGAGGCGATTCATGGGCAACTCCGGTGAAAGTAAACCCAAATCCACCCGGCGGCAGCAACCAAATCCACGGCGGAATTGTCATCGATGACAGCGTTGATCCCGCGCGGATTTATATCTCATATTCCGACCAAATCGTTCTGAGCAATTATGATATTGTCGTGGCAACCACCACAACTGATGACTGGCAGAACTGGACACACCACACAATCGACGACTCCGCAACCGACTCGTATCAGCCAGGCATCTATATCAGCCCGGTGGACCAGTCTGTTAATGTCGCATGGTCTGATCCGGTTAACTATGGCGGCACTGGAAACATTCTATTTGACCGTTCAACCGATAACGGCGCAACATGGGGAACAGATGTGGTTGTTTTCACTCATTCTGGTACTACCCCCTCAGGACCTTATGAATCAACACTGGTTATCCAGCCGCAAACAGGCATACCCGGAATTCTGTCCCGCTACAATGACAGCGCTGTTCCATCATATATTCATGGATTCTTCAAAGCCAATGACATCCAAGGATCATCATGGGCAGCTCCAGTTGAATTATCAGAAAACCCAACCGGATTAGCATGGGCAGGAGCGTTGGAATGCACCGCTGATGGCCACTGGTTCGTTGTTTTAAAGGAAGCATTCCCCTCATATCAGATGCAGTTCACTGAATCATACGATGATGGCGTAACATGGGAATCATTCACAAAGGTTGATGATGCAGTGGGATTTTATTCATACAATCCGCAGATGGCGCTTGATAGATGCGGTACGGTGCATATTGTCTGGACTGACCGTCGAACGGGAAGCTACCAGATTATGTACGATTCCGGATCTTAAAAATCCCCCCGAGAGCGCTGGAATCTGGGGGCTGTTGAAAAAGGGATAGGTTTTAATGTAACCTGGAATGCCTTTATCAAAAAGAGTGAATTAATTATTCAATGTTTGCAGGCATTCCGGGGAGGTGGCTATTTACGCGAGACCCCGGCATGCCTGATTCACCTAACAGGTAATTGTTGATTTTGTACGGGACGGCATGACCGGGTTACAGTACTAACAAGCTTTTTCAAAAGCCCAAGGATGCCTGCACCACAACACCAACCTGCTAACTTACTAACCTGCTAACCTTCTAACTTACTAACTTGCTAACCTGCTAACCTGCTAACTAAAAAAAACTAAATCCTCTGCTTAACCCGCTCCTCCCACAACAAACGCTGGATTTTTTTCAGCACGGCTTTCAAAAACTCATCCCTGCCAACGCCTGATTTTTCAACATCCAAATCCTCAGGTTCATAGAATATCCGACCCTTTGCCTGCAGCCATGCCCTGTCATCATCACTAACCATCCTGAAACTGAAACGGTTAGCGCCGCTTCCGATTATTTCATCAAGTGTTGTTGTAATCTTTTTCGCCCTGTCTTCAAGCGATTCAGCATCGTGTCCCGCAATTGTGAAAATCAACTCACTGCCAAACTCAATATCAACCAGATTAACTCCCTCCTCTTCACGCGCTTTAATCCCGCTGCACAACCATGAACGGATTATCGAATCGGGAACGTCATAGCCCATTTCACGCAGTATCTTCTTCTGCGAGTCAATCCGTTCGTGGGCGTACGGGTGAACCAGAAAGTAATTCTGGAAAAGATGCGGATTACGTTTTTCCTCCTCCTTCATGAAACTGAAAAACTGAAGCATCCCGATTGGATCATAACCGGCACGAATCATTAGTTTCAAACCATACTGGTCTGCATCCTCCTCCGCTTTACGGCCATACGCCTCCGCGTGAGCCTGCGCGAACATTTCACCCGCCAAAGCCGCCGCTGGTTCCTTTGACACTACCGCCAGCGCAATGCCGCCCAGCATCCACGGAAGCGATTCGCTTGCCATTTTCTTCGAATGTTTATGAACTACATGAGTCAGCTCATGCCCTACAACTCCCGCCAGCTGATCATCGGTTTTAGTCAGTTCAACAAGTCCGCGAAAGTAATACATATGCCCATCAGACAGGGCAAACGCGTTGACCATGTCATCATCGAGCACTTTAAATCTGAAATCCGCTATCTCCTTCTCCTCATCGGAAAGAGCATCCAGAAGCAGCAACGACACCCTTTCGAGCTTATCGTTTATTTCAGCATCCTCGCATAACCCGAAATGCTCCTCAATTTCACGAATAGCTCTTGAAACCTTTTCCTCTTTGGATGCGGTCGATTCATCAGACGGAGTCTTCTTCTCATCAGTTGCCGCTTGAACCTGCACACAAAGCGCAAACGCAATCAGGATAAAAACAAATATGCTTGTTGAGCATGATTTCATCGCAATCTCACATTCCGTGGCGAAGCGGATTCGCATCCCCGCCGTTAATCAGAATTTTCACATCCTTCCGCGCGACAAGATTAACATCACTCCCTCCGGTCACAACACACAGATGATTTTCAGTAACCTTGTTGCCCCTTTTATAACTCTTGCCAATTGTCAAATCAATCAACACGTAATCGCCCACTCCGCGAAGTTCAGCTTTGCCATCCACAAGAATAAACACCATCCCGGATTCCATCGGGAATTCCTCATTCTGCCTGAGTTGGATCTCACCGAGGCGGGATACGGTTTGAAGGTATGAAAGCGATACAAGAGGGTCATCCGTTTCGCCCGGCCCCGCGATCAAAGGCATGACGAATATAACTGCGAGAATAATCACAATCATCGCGATAAATGGATATTTCCAGTTTGTTTTCATTTTCACCAATTACTCTCCATACTGAGTTTAATCATAATTAATAATCATAACACTCCACGACTGTTTTCTCCTATATTCAAGTTGGATACCACAATGCAATCACAGGTTGAAATATTCGCCCCTGAAATGCCATTTTCAAACCGCCGCTACATTTTACAGATATGTTCTACAGGTGCCGCCCACACATCACGTCTTTTTGTGATTTGTGGGTGAAATGCAAAACTTGGACGTGAAAACACCTGCAACAACTTACCCTATTTTCAGTCATATCAATTGAAATAATCTTATCCTGAAGTAAAATGATGATAGAGAAGCAACCTTCTATGGGAGAAAAAATGTCGGATGAGGATAAAATAGACGAGCCTGATTTTGAAAAGGACAGCTTGCTTGATTTCAGCAAAGGTCCAACAAAACTAAGCTCCGCGAAACCATCGAAGCTTGGCAAAAAGCCGGATGACGATTCTGATCCCAATGACACCTCTTTGAAAATGCAATCCATCCAGATGGAAACCATCCAGATGCAATCCATCCAGGAGCGAATCAAGGAACTGGATAAGATTATCGAGGAGTCGAAAGCAACCAAAACTCGCACACCCGAAAAGGCTGATCCATCAATCACGAAAGAGGAAAAGGTTATATTCACCCCAATTGAAAAAGCAAAACCTGTTATAGAACCGGAGAAACCGCAGGTTGAGGAATCCGAAAGCCCGCCATTAATGCCGTGGGAGATTGATGTCTACGGCCGCCCGCTTAAGGATAAAACGAAGGAAAAAGAAAAGACATCCTATGAAATCTGGCTTGAGGAGAAACGGGAAAAGGAGGGAGTCAAAATCAAATGCCCCAATTGCGGCGCTGACAATATCGACCTTCCTTTTGTTACCGGCGAGAAATGCTCAGAATGCGGATTCGATCTCGATGCTGACGAGGACTTGACCAAAAAAATGCAAGCGCGTGATCAACGCGCCGGAATGGGATCAAAGTCTCGTGTCAGTGAATTCTCGACAACAAGCTTGAAAATGAGCCTCGACCTTCCGGATGAAATTGTCAATAACCCGGACATCCGTTTCAATGGCGAATGCCGATCAAATTCCTACACTACATATCTCGTTGTCGCAATCGCGGCAACAATCGCCGCACTGATCTTTATGGTCAGGGCTGCTACTTCTGATTACACATACAGTTCTGATTTCTACATAATGTCGTTTATGATAATAGTCGCTATTTTCGCGTATTACGGTTTAAAGCAAACTCTTCTCGTCACGCGAATCCAGCTCGACCAGGAGGGCGCCACTTTCTACGGCTCCTCTGCGCCGCTTCGAATCAAATACAAAAACATTGCCGCTATAACAAACAAGCGACTTTTAAATGGTCGGGCGCGATTGCTCAACACGCACACATCACCGGGGATAATGTTCCTCCTGTTCGGCAGATTCTATTATTATTCCTTAGAGAGGTACGACTACGATTACTTCTGGGAAAATATACCTGACACGTCCGCAATCAGCCCGTATTACAACAACCATATCACTCTCAAAACCCACAACATCCGGATTAAATGGGTTTTCTGCGGACACGGCAACCACGAATTCATCCGTGCGCTTGCATTGCTAATCTATCTTGGCAAAACAAGAAACAACAATTGCCACGTTGACATTCCCGCAATCCGAGCCGCGGAAAAAGTGGTTGTTGACTATCCCGACCTGCTTTGAAATAAGCAACAATCAATCATACATACTCATCATGATAGCTGGCATTTTCGCAATCGCTGGATTAGTCCGAACACTGCGCGTAACACGAATCCTGATAGAAAAGGATGAAATCACTTTTTCCGGTTTCTTCAGCGTTGCACGCATGAAATACAAAAACATCCTGTCAATTGGAAATGAGCGCCATGTCAACGGGCGAGCGTTCCTTATGGCAGGCGCATTCCACCTGTTCATTTTCAGCCTTTTTCGGCCATATTCCCATTTCGACCCCGACACCGTATCCTACAACCTGGATGATTCATCCACCAGCAGGGATTACACAAACAACATCGCAATTTCAACAGCGGCCAATTCGGTTTCATTCACATTCACAGGCGGAGAAAACGGGCAGTTCATTCAAGCGCTGGCATCGATAATATACCTGGCAAAATTAAAAAACGAAAACTGCCTCGTCGCCACAGCAGCGATTAAAGCCGCCGAAAAGGGTTACCCATATTATCAATCATGGCGTCGCAGACAAAGCAGAGAATAAGTAGTCGCCCCAATTTAATTTGTACCGGGTACCAATTAAATTTTAAATGTTGTTGCGTTTTACAAATATATTTTTTCCTGGGAGCGCTGGAATCTTGCCGGCGCATAAAGGCGTCCTCGCCTTGTTACAAGGGAAACGCTTAACACCAATCCTTCAATCCAAAACATCCACCCTAACCCTCGCACGACCCTTCTTTGTTACAGCACCAATTTCAACCAGACAAAAACGCGGGAATCCCCTCAGCGATATCACACTGCCCTCGCCTATTTCCCTTGAACCTTTATTAACAAACCTGTAATCAACCATCGCTCCACCATTTGCAATCAACCCTTTCAGTTTCCCCCGCGATGGCTTAAACGCAATAGAGCATATTGAATCCAATCTGACCGATGCTGTTGTTCCGCTTATTGCCGGCTGCGACTTTCTAACTGCGTCCGATGGCAAATCAACATCATGAATCAATTCAGCATCGCTGAATTCAATATCGCTGGCACTCTTATCAATAGGAACAAACCACGAATCATCACTCTGCATGATATCCCCCATCGATTCAGATGGCACTCCCTTATCATAAAACGCGTGCAATACACTTTTTTTATTGTGATATACAATCCTGCTCTGAGGCTTAAATTCAACAAGTTCGATTCTGAACATCGACCGCTTTATTTTACGAGTTGCACCAACAACACGTTTTCTTAAAGCATTTTCCATTCCTCCCCATTCATCCACCTGTAAATCTGTATCAAGCGCAACATGCCTGACAAGGCTTATCTCCCACGGAAATAAAAAATCGCTCAGGAGTGGTTTTCCTTTTAAGCCATCAATCCGGCTTTTTATCCTGCTGATAAACGCAGCATCCTCTGGAAACAAACTCTCGCTCAACTTTCTCGCTCCTTTTTCTGTTTCCTTTTCTCAAGCGACGCTTTCAACGCATCCATCCATTCACGGATTACTCTTTCTTCGCCCCACGGTCGCGGTTTGTAATATTTCCGGTCTTTCATTTCATCCGGCATGTATGTTTCCTCGACATACCCGAGCGGGAAATTATGCGGATACTGATACCCCTTCGAAAAACCGTATTCATCTTTCATTTGTTTGACAGGTGCATTCCTCAGATGCAGCGGAATCGGCGGATTAACACCCTCACGAACATCCTTCCGAGCAGCGTTAATCGCATTATAGCTGGCATTCGATTTAGGGCTGACTGAGACATAAATAACCGCCTGCGCCAATGGCAGTGCGGCCTCCGGCATTCCGACAAATTCAACAGCTTCACGCGCCGCGTTAGCGACAACTAACGCCATCGGATTCGCATTGCCGACATCCTCCGATGCCTGAATTACAATTCGACGCGCGATGAATTTCGGATCCTCGCCAGCCTCAAGCATACGGGCAAGATAATAAATCGCGGCGTCAGGATCGGAACCTCTCATGCTCTTAATAAACGCGCTAATTGTGTCGTAATGCTCATCCCCGCCCTTGTCGTATTTCAGGGAACGAGTCATCAGCACGTTTTGCGCATCCTCAAGCGATATTTCAACTGTTCCCTTATCCGATTTCTCACGATTCAGAGATGCCGCGACCTCAATCGAATTAATTACAAATCGGGCATCGCCACCCGCGGTATCGATGAAAAACCGTCGAGTGCTGTCATCCAGTTTGAGTTTAATCCCATCCTTTTTCTGAATTTCAGCAATCGCGCGATCAAGAATTTTACCCATGTCGTCATCGTTCAACATCTCAAGGCGATACACTTTCAATCGTGACAGAAGCGGAGCGTTGATTGAAAAGTACGGATTCTCCGTTGTCGCGCCAATAAGAATAATCACGCCAGCTTCAACCTGCGGCAGGAAAGCATCCTGCTGAGCCTTGTTGAAACGGTGAAGTTCATCGATAAAAAGAATCGTCCGACCCATCCCCGCCTCAAGATTCGCTTTCGAAACTTTGATAATCTCCCTGACTTCCTTCACTCCGCTGGTAACCGCGCTGAATTCGACCATCCTTGCCCCGGTCAATTTCGCGATTATCCTCACAAGCGTGGTCTTGCCGCATCCCGGAGGCCCCCACAGAATAAGTGAATAAACCTCCCCCGTTTCAATCATCCTGCGAATCACACCCCTGTCGCCAATCAGATGTTTCTGTCCGGCGAAATCATCCAGATTATCAGGGCGGATTTTCGCGGCGAGAGGTTCCGCGGCTTTTACAGTTTCACTTCGCTTTTCTTCAGGCAATGGATTATTTTCAAAAAGAGAACTCATAAGTTCAGGATGAATTATAGCAGACAAAACGGAACTGTTAAAAAAGTCGATTTCATTCCGAACCGTAGGGGCGCCGCTTGGAAGCTGTCTCAGAACATCATTAAAACATATAAAATTCGTCATTCCGACATTCGCGTAGCGAATGGTCGGAATCCCTTTCTTCTTTTCCAACAGCCCCAACATGCACCACAATTAGCATTTCCGGCACGTTTGTTTAATCCGGTTAAGTCTCTTCAAATAGCATTAACAGCAGGTTTTTAGCGTATATCTTGAAGAAACTGGAATATTTCATATTAGTTCCCATGAAATTATTGTTGATTAAGAACTTTTATCCTGACCTAGAGATGAGGGAGTAAAAAGATGAAACTCGGAACAAGAATTATACTTGGGATTTGCATCATCCTGATGATGACATACCCACTTATGGCAGCCGATAATGATAATCATGATGTGACTGTTACCGTATCAGCAATCAACGAACTTGCTGTGTCGGGAAATATTGTAATCACAATCGATTCCGCAACTGCTGGTGATCCGCCAAACAGTGAGAACGACGCCACATCCACGCTGTCATACACTACGAACAGCGCATCGAACAAAAAAGTAACGGGGCAGTATTCTGTTACAAACGGTGAAGTTGGCCTCACATTGGAAGCAACTATAACGAGTACCAGCGCAACAAGCGCCGGAAAGGTAACATTAATCGCAGCCAGCGCAACCGACGTGATTACCGGAATCATTCAATGCGATGATGCCGACGAGACACTGACCTATGATGTAACAGCTACATCAGCTGCAACTGTCGGTGACCATGTTTACACTGTCACATACACATTGACCGACCAGTAAGGGATCCATATCCCACTAAATACCTGATATAAATCTGAATTTGTGCCGGAAGACATTTCATTGTCTTCCGGTTTTTCCATTTCAGGCATCTTTTATCTCACAGAAACCTCTAAAAAGAAGACCTTTTCTATATATATATATATCAATTTACCTCCTTATCTTGCCGATAAACTTAATGAGATTTAAAGTCCACCGGATATTTCACATTCTTATCCGGTAAATTATTTTAAGGACACGATTACTTGAATAAAATCCTCAAAATAGTTCTTTTGAGTATCCTTGTGGTATTTGCCACTGCACCTGTCCATTCAATTGACATAACACTGACCGGAAGTTGGACAGAAAACATCAATGCCCTCGACCTTTTAGCCGGTCCCGGCAGTAACCTTGAATCTGAACACGAAAGCGCAGTTGACCAGGTTATTGTTGATATTTCCAACACACTGGGCGGTGGGGATGCATGGCGAGTTGATATTCGAAAATCTGATATCTCATGGTCTTCGGATATATATGTCCATGCAAAAAGAACATCCAGCGGTACCGGTGGCTCAACAGCAGGCGGGACAACTTATCTTCAGCTATCCGGTATCGACCAGCAGTTTTTCACTGGCACGGATAATGTCACGGGAATCGACATTCAATATAAAATCAGCGGTGTCTCGGTGAGTATTGCACCGGGAACATATACCGCAAGCATTATCTACACTGTGGTTGATACATAGGAAAACCGGAGTCGAATAATGAACTTAAAATGCAAAAAATACATGTTTCCAATCTGCCTGTTTATCTTCTTCATGGTAACGAGTGCAGCCATGCCTGCCTTTGCGGATATCAGCATCATGGGCAAACTTACACACGATTATTCCATCAAGCCCGGTTTGGAAACGAAAGGCAAAATAATAATAAGGAACAAAAGCCTTACTGAAACGGCATCTGTCAGGATATCCCCACACGATTACTCTTTCAATTCAGACGGTGAAACCTTCTACATGAAACCTGATTCACTTGAAAGGTCATGCACAGGCTGGCTTAACCTGGATCGTTCACTGGTGCATATTCCACCCGATTCCATTGTAACAATTAACTACACATTGACTGTCCCCGATGATGAAAAACTGATTGGAACATACTGGTGCATAATTATCGTTGAACCGGTCGCAACTGAAATCAAACCAGATATCAACAGCGAAGAGGAGATAAATATTGCTGTTAAGGAAACCGTACGATTCGGCGTTCAGATTATCGCATCAATCCCTGATACAGGGAAAAAGGAAATCGAGTTTACATCGGCTGGGCTGATAAAAGATGAAAACGAAGATGTAATCCTGAGCGTTGATCTTCTCAATACTGGCGAAAGGTGGCTCAGGCCTGATGTTTGGGTTGACCTTTACAGCAATGACGGTTCGGTTGTCGGAAGATTCACGTGTACTAAAAAACGCCTCTTCCCCGAAACCAGCATCAGGCAGCATATAAACCTTGGCGTTCTAAAAACGGGCGAATATGTCGCCCTGATTGTTGCTGATGATGGAGATGAATACATTGTTGGAGCGGAGTACAAGCTAAAAGTCGACGTCGAATGATATAATCAATGGCAATAATACGAATTACATATATCCTCGCACTTGCATCTCTTGTGCTGACAACAGTAGGTTTTAACTCTTATGCTGTTGAGACACGCGCGGAATGGCTTGCCATCACAAGTCCCAAATCCATCCAAACTCAGCCAAAGGAATTGGTTGTTACCGGTGTGACTATCACAAATCCGGGAATCAGGGAAATTAACCGCAATATCTCTATCAAACTTCCTGACAACTGGCAATCAGTCTCCGGTACAGGTGATATCGTTGTCCCGCCAAATGATTCCATAATGCGGCTTGCCAGTTTCTTCATACCCCAGAACGCGCTTGCGGACACTTATGCTGTCATGCTGCAGTTGAAAAACGACTCTGATGGCACCTTAATTGAGGAGCAGCAAATCAATGTTACCGTACTGCCAAATCCCGCAATTGAAATAACCTCAATTGGCCAGGCGATAAACTCCGCTTTGGCGGGTGAGGATTACAGTCTGGAATTTAAAATTGAAAACATCGGCAACGTTCCCGTAAGCATAAATATTGCTCCTTTCCACAACGATGTTGGAATTGTGAATTTGGATTGCGAGCATCTTTCTCTTGATGTGAACGAGTTTGCATTCGTACCGCTGGAAATTTCTCTTAACTCGAATGTCTATCGTGTTTCCAATGCCATTTTCGGTTTTGAGACACATGTCATGCCAGTTAACGATAATGCAGAGCCAATCATACAAAGAACCTCTCAAAAAATCATTGTTTACCCGCGCGATTCAGGTAATTTCGATGAATATTTCGAACTGCCCGGAAAAGTTAAATTCAAGACTGTGGTGGATAATCGGGATGGCGTAGACTGCGATGGCCAGGTTGAAATCAGTTTGATCGGGCCCCTGGATCAAAACGAATCCAGCAGCCTGGACCTTCTATACGTTGGTCCTGAACGTGAAAGGAGCATGATATTCCTGACCAACGATGAGCATATTCACCTGAGGTATGAGGATGAAGACTACGGTATTTTCCTGGGGGATGGACATTACATTCTGACCCCGCTTCTGGACAATCCTAAAAGTGGGCGCGGCATCAAGTTTGATACCAATTTCGATGTCTTCTCACTGGAAACATTTTACGCTCATTCAAACAGATATCCCGATGATGAGGACAATATCGGCATATCGCTTGGTTTGAATCCCAGCGACAATCAGAAAATCAGTGTGAACCTGCTTCTGGCTGATACTGACACGCAGCGATTACATACGCCTGATAATCGCTCCGTTGTTGGCTTTAGGGGAGAATTCAGCGATGGCAGCAGCTATAATCTCGATGCCGAATATGCAACCAATGTCAATTCCGATATGCCCGGACGCAACAACGCATATCGAATCGAATGGCGGGTGAATCACAAAGATGGCGAATTCCTCGCGAGGCATATTAACACAAGCCCGGGATTTGGCGGTTATTACCATGATTTGAACATAACCGAATGCTTCGGGATGCTTCCAATCAGCAATAAAATCAAACTATTCGGCAACTGGCGCAACCACCAGCGTAATCTCACATCCTACACGGATTTTATATCAGACCTCTCAGAGGAATATTACAGATTGGGTACATCATATGCCCCTTCCGTCTCGTCACTTCTAAGCGTGGAATTTATTTCGGCAACCCGCGATAACATATTCGAATCAACAAGATATAACACAAAGGAAAATTACTTCAGATTAGCCGCCAACCATCGATGGGGCGATTACTACATCAACGGCAGATTTGAATATGGGGAAAATAGTGACCTGATTTTACAGGATTCCAGAGACCATATAAACTATAATGGCACAATCACATGGGATGTCAGCGATGATTTCGAGATTGCAGGTTTTATTGGCTATCGCAAGGGCCATTCATTCGATATAAATCGTGGCAGTTCAACCAGAACAGGCATGAATTTCAAATATGATTTCTCCGACAGGGCATATATAGCATCCGGCGTTTATATAGACAACGTGCGCAACTCATATCGACGCATATATATACCTCTCACACTTCGACATAAATATGAAAATAGCAATCAGATTGAGATCCGCGCGCGCCATTCCATAATCCAGAGAAACGGCGAAGACACAAGCGACACCGCGGTCATGGTTGAATATACAGTGCCAACAAGCATCAAACTGGAAAGGCGGGATGATATAGCTCAAATCACAGGATATATCCGCGACCTCGAAAACGACAATCAGGGAATCCCAAACGTGCTCGTCCATACAAAGGACAGGGCATCATTGACCAACCAGGATGGCAAATACACTATCAAGGGAATTAAACCCGGTGAACATGCAATTACAGTCAACCTGAAAAACATCGGGAGTAACCGTATCACGATCCCGCAAACGCCTGTTAAGGTGGATGTCGAAGGCGGTGTAATGCTGTTTAATATTGATGTAACAACCGCCGCCACGATATCCGGCAGGATTGATGCTGCATTGCTTCCAAATCAAAGTGAAAACGACGACCCGTTCGAAATCGTGGTTGAATTACATTCTGACAGCGGCGGTGAATTCAGAATTACGAATGAAAAAGGCGGATTCAATTTCGAATCGCTCCCGCCCGGGCACTATGTCTTAATCATAGATGAGAGCAAACTTCCCCGACACTACAAATTCGACCAATCATACTACGAGTTTGACCTTCAACCCGGCGATGCCATCACAGTCAAACCGCAAGTCGTGGAAGCGAAAATAAACGTAAAGATAATCAAAGAAGGCGGAGAGCTTTCCGTGGCAGATTAATCCGCCTCGTATGTTTAACATTTCTGAACATAAATCATCATGTATAATCAAATAGTATATGAGTGGGTATATCCGGGAGGTATGTCATGCGTATTTATATCATTATCGCTTTTTTCTTATGCACAACATTCATCGTATCCTGCACCGATGATTATCATATACATACATCACAATCGAACGGCACCATAATCACCAAATCGTTTGATGATATACTCGCTGAACAA
>CBDURE010000060.1:0-19929 GCA_965369605.1 uncultured bacterium | reverse complement strand
TCCACAAACGGATGGGATGATCCAATTACTTATACTGCAACTTTTGCAAATGAAAATCAGCTTATTGAAGGTGAATATATCGGACTCGTTAAAGTTCTTGATTCAAGAATCCCGGGTGAAGTAATCGAGGGTGGTGAGTCCGATACTCTTGTTGAGACACTGGATGGAATCGAGCTTTTGTGGCTAACCGTTCCCGAATTCGCGACATATCAAACATTCCCGGCAATTGTGGATAACGATTTATGCGGACCGATTACCGGAGAAATAGTTACCCCTGAGTGTCCTGTCAACGGCGTTTATAATGGACAAACAATCGATTTTAATGTATTCGCAACCAGTGCGGGGCACGGGAATCCAATCGTTCTATATGAAGCTGACTGGGACTACGATGGATCAATTTTCGATACCGACGCCACAAGCCCGGACGGTTTCTTCGACGACTCAGGACCATTCATCAATCCGAACTGCGGTGGATCGAACGACCCTGTCACTTACACTGTGGCGTTTAGGGCAACAGACAGCTGCAATCCTCCAAATGTTGAGATATTCGTAACATGTGATGTTATAGTCAGCTACTGTTGCGGTCCTGTTTTGGGAGAGATACTGGGCCCCGAATGCCCTGTAATTCTGCGCAGGGATTATGAGACAGTTGATTTTGTTGTTTCGGCATACAGCCCGAATGGAGGTAATCCCATTTACATGTACCAGGCAGACTGGGATTACGATGGATTCATCTTCGATATCGATGCATCGAATAACGATGGCATATTCGAAAATGCCGGTCCATTTGTGAATCCCAACTGCGATACAACTAAAGAACCGGTCACCTATACTGTCGCGTTTCGCGGATTTGACAGCTGCATCCCTACCAATACCAATGTTTTCGCAACGTGCCAGGTTACAGTAACATGCGATCAAATGGAAGGATGGGCACGAGCCTGGGGAGGGTTGATTTTTGAAAAAAATGGGGATGTTGCTGCCGACACTTATGGAAGTGTTTTTGTAACAGGAGCATATCGTTCAACCGTTGATTTCAATCCCGGAGTCAATACAGACTGGCGAACCTCAAATGGCCGCACAGATTGTTTTTTGAGTAAATTCGATTCATGGGGAGAATATCGTGGTGCAGCTACCTGGGGCGGCACAAATTATGATTATTCCTACCATACAATAATAGATGATGATCAGAATGTAATTGTCAGTGGTGAATATACAAGTACAGTTGATTTCGATCCCGGACAGGGAGTTGATCTCCATACGTCTGTTCATTATGGGGACATTTTTGTAAGTAAACTTGATAACGAAGGGTCCTTTCTATGGGCTAATACCTGGGGAGGTGCATCAGCGCGAGACTGGAGTGCGGACCTTGACGCTGACAGTTTTGGAAATATATTTGTCATGGGCAGAATCGTTGGACCATTGGATTTAGATCCTGGACCTGGAGAAGATATTTATACAGGATCTGACAGGGGTGCTATAAGTAAATTTCACCCGGATGGCAATTATCAATGGAGTAACACAATTCACAAGGATAACTATCTTTTAGTTGCAATCGATGATTTCGATCACATTTACATTCAAGGAAATCATCATGGTTATTTTCTAGCAGAATTAGATCAAAACGGGAACACGGTCTGGTTTACACCTGATATTATTCCCGGTCTCGGAATGGTAGTTGACAGGTTTAATAATTTATATATTACCGGATGTTTCTCGCGTACATCGGATTTCGATCCTGGAACAGGTGAGGAAATTTACGTACCTCTAGGTTCTGCTGATTCATTTTTGTCAAAGTTCAGTACCAGCGGAGATTATTATTGGACGAGGACTTGGGGAGGGCTTGATGCTGTAGCGGTAAACTTTGATATCGACATGGATAGCTCGCAAAATATTTACACCGTTGGATATTATGATAATTCAATAGATATCGATCCCGGTTTAAGTGAATATGTAATAACCTCAAATGGGGGCAAAGATATCTTTCTCAACAAGCTTGATTCTGATGGCAATTTCATCTGGGCAAGAACATGGGGAAGTTCTGAGCGTGATGATTGTCGCTCGATAGATATTGACAATTGGGATAATATTTACCTTGCAGGGGGGTTCGAAAAGGAATTCGATTTCGATCCGGGACCGAATGAATACTGGTTGTTCCCTGATCTGGAATACGGTGCTTTCCTGATCAAATTGCTTCCAAACGGTTACTGGGAATAGCAAGTTAATTGGTACCTGGCACCAATTAATTTTGGATTTTTACTTAAAGATGATAGTTTTTCTGAGTATACTGTATTTATGCTTGTTTGCGCCAATTGCGAAAATCCTGGATTTTCATCAATCTGCTTTTTTTTAATTGGTACCTGGCACCAATTAATTTAATCTAACACGCGCCCTTTTTCAAAAGGCAGATATACGCTGTTATCGCAATGATTTTTAAGTCAAGCAAAAGTGTGCGGCGCTTAATATAAAGAAGGTCATATCGAAGTTTATCGCGAGGGTCTGTGTGATACCCCCCCCTGATTTGCGCTAGTCCGGTAATGCCGGGTTTGGCCTCAAGGCGTTTGAAAAATTCAGGCCAATCCTGAACGATGTTGTCATAGATTTCCGGGCGCTCGGGACGCGGTCCGACAAGTGCCATCTGGCCCGCGAGAACATTGAACATCTGCGGAATCTCATCGATTCGAAGATGCCGCAGCACTTGCCCCGCACGTGTGATGCGATCATCATCCTTGCGTGCGAGAATAGGTCCGGTCTGCTTTTCAGCATCTGAAATCATCGTGCGGAATTTCGTAATCCGAAATATCTTGCCGCCATCTCCCATTCTTTCCTGCTTGAAGAAAACAGGTCCCGGACTGTCAATCTTAATCCAGATCGCAACTATAAGCAGAATAGGGGAAGCTGCAATGAGAAACATCAGTGAGAATATTGTGTTAATCGCACTGTGAAGGAAATTAGTGAGATGCTGAAGAAACGATTTACTTTCGGGTTTGGCTTCTTTTAATGTCTCAATGTATCGCAGCTTTTCGATGCGAACATCGGTAGAAGGATTTAATGTTTCTCTGAATATGCCCATAATACCTGGATAGCCTGTACTTATAACAAACGCAACAAGTTTAAACATTCAATCACCCCTTTAATCAGAAAATTCCACCTCTGCAATTATTCGATGCAGTCAGCTATCATTTAAATATAACCCGGCGGTTTTTTCGCCCAAATACATATATTATTATTATACACATTTGCCATGGAATATCCACAAATATTGTTGATATTACCTCTTTTTTAGTGAGTTTTTCACTTCAAACGCGATTTTCATCACTTTTTTATGTCCAAAACGCGATGGTTATCCGATATTTACAAGGGGAGCTGTTTGCCATGTCGAAATCAAATATGCATAAAGATGAACAGAAAAAATACAAAGCGCTGAAATATTTAATGATCGCGCTTTTCGGTATAGCATTTCTGGCTGGTGTATTCGCTAGAAGCAATGACCTGCCCCAGAAAGGAATGTCGAAGGAAAACAACGACCAGGAAGAGCAGAAAGAGATGGAATGGGAAGTGGCGCATGTCGATGATTTAACCTCCAATTATATGCCTGACATCGATACCAGACGAGAGCTGGGCGACAAATTACGTGACAACCCGGATAATCCTGAACTTCACAATGAAATGGGCATTGCGCTCGCAAGGGATGGTATTGTCTCAGAGGCTATGATTCATTTCAACAAGGCGATTGAACTCGACCCGCAAAACGCGGCAGCTCACCATAATGTTGGCGTTGTTTACGAATATATGGGGGAATATGATACCGCCCAGATATATATAGAGAAGGCTCATGAATTTGATCCTGAAAATAAAGAAACCGCTAAAACTCTTAATCGCATTGAATTCGTGTTAGAATATCGCCCGGAGGGCAGGGAAAAATATGAGGCCGACCTGAATAGAGCTCTTGCGGCAATGGGTAAAGGATGCACCGATTTACCGTTTGCCAGCGCAATCCTTGAGAGCTTGGTTGTGGAAAATCCATCCGGCATGGAGGCGCTCAATGCTCTTGCTGTTGTGAAGGCAAGAACGGGTGATGCGGTCGATGCCGAGAGGATACTCAAACAGGTGATAAATGAGGACCCGGGTTATATTTACGCTTATATCAACCTGGCGACCATTTATGAATCGAAAAAGGATTATGCCAATGCGTTGGATTTTCTGACCAAGGCAAAAAACCTTGCCGATGATAAAAAATCGATTCGCGAACTGAACAAGCGAATCAAGGAAATTAGAAATAAGCGCCAGGATTCTTTTTAAAATGAAAAACGATGAAAAACAACCGATAGTTTCCATTGTTCTAGCAACCATGTTTGGCATACTGCCAGGCATTGGTTTTGCGTTGAGCATATATATTTCTCTCGCTATTATGACCCTTATTGCGAGAGCGGTACACATCTTCGGCTGATTATAGAAACGGTGATTTCTTCTGGCAAACACAAACTCCCATAAACTGATTCTATTCGACAATGACGGCACCTTAAACACCCGCTTCTCATGCTGGCGATACACTCAGCAGCCTCTGGGTATATTCGAGCCTGAAGGGAAATTCCTTCTGGATGATCATCTCGCGAATAAAATCAATTATGAGGAATTCACAAAGTGCTCAGGAGAACGTTGGAAAGGAATGAGAGTCGATGATTTCGAACGGGTAATCAATGAAATCTCTCTTAGGGATGGCGCTCTCGATGTTTTAAACTATTTCAAGAACCATGGATATCATGTCGCATGCATATCAAGCGGATTCGATTTCTGGAAATCAGTATTCGAGAAAAAGCACGGTTTCATTTTTGATGAATATCTGGCTAATCATGTTATTGTTGATGATAACGGCATCCTGACAGGTGAGGTCGATGTTATAGTCACGGATGACACGCCGTTAAAAAATAAAGGCGAACAGTTGAAAAAACTATGTGATAAATTCGGAATCAATCCCAGCGAGTCGATAATGGTCGGCGATGGCCTTGGCGATATTAAAGCATTCGAACTCGCGGGTTTGTCTTTCGCGATTGACCCAACTCATGACGAGGTCGCAAAAGCGGCTGATCATTTGATTGGAAATAATTCGCTGGCTGAAATAATGGATTATTTCAAGGATGGAGTTTACACTCCTACATTAGATGGATAGCATAGGGTTTTAACCCTATGCTGTTTAAAAGAAAAACAGAAAGGAAAAACAAGATTGAAAATCTGCTTCATAGGCGATATTGTCGGACGTCCCGGTCGGACAATCGTAATTGACATTCTTTCAGGCATAAGGAAGGAACACGATATCGATTTCGTAATCGCAAATGGTGAAAATGCGTCTGGGGGAACAGGAATTGTGCCGCACAACGCTGAGACTCTTCTGGATGCCGGAATCGATTTTTTCACCAGCGGAAATCATATTTTTCAAAATAAGGAATACGAGCACCTCTTCGCATCCTATCCGCAGGTGATTCGCCCGGCAAACTACCCCGATTCCGTCCCGGGGAAAGGGTTTTATACAATGGAACCTGTCAGGAATATACCAATCACTGTGATTAATATCATTGGACGAACATTCATGGATCCGATGGATTGCCCTTTTAAAGCAATTGACAAAATTCTGGACAACCTTCCTGATGATTTAAAAATAATTATTGTGGATTTCCATGCGGAAGCGACAAGTGAAAAAATAGCGATGGGCTGGCATCTTAACGGGCGAGTCAGCGCGATGGTTGGAACTCATACACACGTGCAGACATCCGATGAAAGAATTCTCAGTGGGGGAACCGCCTACATAACTGATGTCGGCATGGCAGGTCCTATTGATTCTGTAATCGGAGTGGATAGAAACGCTATTTTAAAGCGTTTTCTCACAGGCCTTCCGGTCAGATTCACAGTGGCAGTTAAAGGGCCGTCAAAACTCGATGCGGTTATAATCGACGTGGACGAGGACACAGGCAAAGCGCGGTCAATTGAACGCCTGTCGATTACACGACAATATCCATCATAAAATAAATCCATGACCGGGAGTAAATCATGAAAAATAATCCGAATGAATATGAAGATAGCAAATGGTTTAAACCATCTGCTAATCTACATCCTATTCTCTTTCTACTTGGCATGTTTGGGCTTATTCTCCTTGCGGGATGTGCCTCAGAACCGAATTTCCCGCCGGGTTTGCCATGCGGAGAAATTCCAATCACTTCATTTACAGACAGCCAGCATCCCGGAGCGCGATTCGATTTTGAAACAGGCCAGATAGTCTATGAACCTGATAATCCTGTCGTGGGAGATATTTTCTTTGACCGTAAATTCGTATGCGGCAGCGGAGCTCCACTGTGGGTTGGTGTGCAGGATACCCAACCCCAAAGTATCGGCGCGGACCCATCAGCTCCCTCAATGGGATATGAATTTCCCAATAATGATTCAGGAGTGCCGTCACGGGAAGGCCTATACACGAGCCACGTTTACTGGATTAAACTAACTGATGGGAAATACGCTAAAATCAAAATCAAGGAAGCGATTTTAAATGATGATGCTTCGGAATTTAAAAGCATAACATTTCAATGGGTCTATCAGCCGGATGGCTCCACTAATTTCAAGGGCAAAAAAGTGGAAGAGGAAGTGGCAGAGGAAAACGAGACAGGTTAATCTCGGTTGGAAACCCGGCAACTCACACGGTTTAGAGCCTGTTTGGAAACGCAATTATTTCTACAATTTTCCTAATTGTAATCAAAGTCGGATGCCGGTGACGTGCAGCGAAGATATGCATTTCACCCACAATCACAAAAAGATGTGATTGTAGGCGCCACCCGACGTAATCCAGGTCGGGTGCCCCCACTCATCACGCGCAGCGGGATTTGTGGGTGAAATGCGTAACTCCGCAGCAAACACCCATAAAGCCGGGATGGCTGTATGGGTATCACCCGGTTTAATAGTATTTAGGTAGCTTGAAATCTCGACAGTCGAGTTTACTAAAGGGCTATGTTTCCTTTGATTTTCATCAATCATGGGTTTATAATTACCCGTTTGTATATTCAGAATTATTAACCTTATAGGGTGAGAGTATTATCATTTTCACTATCAAGGAGTTATAAGCCGTGGAAATCACATCTCAGTTTGACGATATGATACAGACTTCCGGTTATGAGAATTTACAGCTAATCATCAGGGTGATGTGGGCTTCTGTGATTGTCGTTCTTATCGCCCTTGGCAAGGATTTCTGGTATAACATTTTTGCGATGATCTTTTTCCCACGTGTCAACTTTGGGCGAATCGCGGGTGAACAGCAGGTTCTTCCAAACATGTTCATCGTGCTGCTATTCGGGCTGATAAACGGAGTGATAGGCTTTCACTACTGGGCTAACACTGCAATCCAGAAATCGTATATCGTTTACATGAACGAGAAAATCCTGCCCAACATGGCACAGTTGGAGGATGCGATACAAACGGATGTCTTTGCGACTATGGTTCATGCAATGACACGGGACCCCAACTATGCGCTCGGAATGCTTGCGTTAGTGCCGATAATATGCCTGTTTGGTTGGCTTTTCTACGCACTGGCTCTTTTCATAACCGCGAAGTTAATTACGAAAGGTGGCGGTGGCGGTTTAACCAACTACCTTTGCGGTATAGCGCCTTTCTCCTGGATTACTCCTCTCTTTTTCCTGGCGTACTGGATGGGCTTCTATCAGGATTCCACAACGATGGCGATGGTTCTCAATATCATTGGTTTGGTCCTGATGCTCTTCTATATGATTATGGTGATGCGAGAGTACTTCCATGTTGCATGGGGCAAAGCTATTCTCAGTATGGCGATTATCACTCCGCTGATTTTCGTTGTCCTCTGGGTTGCTTTCATTACGCTCACCCTGTTACTGATTGTTCAGATTAACACATATATATAGTTGCTCGAATTAATACAGGACATAACATATTCAATTATCCATTATCTAATCGAAACAGATAGGTGAAATTATGCGTTTAATAGGTTTATCTCTAATAATTCTGGCTGTTCTGGCAACCGGTTTCATGATTGGATGCTCTGAGAAACAGGATGCCGCGATTCGTGAAAAAACCGATCTGGGTATGAGTGATCTGGTCAAGGCAAAGGATATGGGGCTGGAATCAACAGTAAGAAACACTCTGGCTGGGGACCCGATCTGTAAATTCTACGGTCTTGACTGCAAGGTGTCTCATGATGTTGTAACGCTGATTGGGAAAGTGAAAACCGAAAAGCATAAACAGGATGCCTACGAACTGGTTATGAGTATCGACTTGAAGAGAATGAAAAAAGAGAACATAATCAATGAAATTCAGGTTGACCCATCGCTGGATGAACCGCCTTTTGAATGGTAATAGCCCGTTTGCAAGTTAGCAGGTTAGCAAGTTAGCAAGTTAGCAGGTTAGCAGGTTAGTAGTGAATTCGCACCCCGGCATATCGACAAGCTCAGTACAGTCTGTCCCTTCACCGGGATTCTATAAACGCAACACGTAACCCGGCGTCCCTTCGCCGGGATTCTTGATTAATACTGAATGATTAATTCGGCAAAGGACACCCTAACATGGACGACACAAAAGCATCCTCAGGCAAAGACTTCATCCGAACCATTATCGATGAGGATATCAGAACGAATAAATGGGGGGGCAAAGTGGTAACTCGATTCCCTCCTGAACCGAACGCGTATCTTCATATCGGACACGCGAAATCCATCTGCCTGAATTACGGAATATCGCAGGAATACAACGGCGTGTTTCATCTACGGTTCGATGACACGAATCCCTGCAAGGAAGAGGAAGAGTTTGTCGAATCGATGATTGAGGATGTTCGATGGCTCGGCGCTGACTGGGGCGACAATCTGTTTTATGCCTCTGATTACTACGGCCAGCTTTACGAATGGGCGCTGAAATTAATCAAAGATTCAAAGGCGTATGTATGTGATTTAACCCCTGAGCAGATAAGCGAATATCGCGGCAAATGGAATGAACCGGGAAAGGAAAGCCCAAATCGGAATCGTTCTGTCGAGGAAAATCTTGATCTGTTCGAGCGCATGAAAAACGGTGAATTCGATGAAGGCTCCCGTGTATTAAGAGCGAAAATCGACATGACAGCATCCAACATGAACATGCGCGACCCGGTTATGTACCGCATTTTAAAAGTATCGCATCACCGCACCGGCGATAAATGGTGCATATACCCAACTTACGATTTCACACATGGACAGTCGGATTCCATCGAGAAAATCACACATTCACTCTGCTCCCTCGAATTTGAGGATCACCGTCCCCTATATGACTGGTACATAGAACAGCTGGGAATCCATCACACACAGCAGATTGAATTCGCGCGATTGAATATCACATATATGATTTTATCCAAGAGAAAATTGGTTCAGGTGGTGGAGAATAATTATGTCAGTGGCTGGGATGACCCTCGAATGCCCACCATTACAGGTTTAAGAAGGCGAGGGTATACGCCGGAATCGATCTGGAATTTCTGTTCCCGTATCGGAATGGCTAAATCGGACAACACTGTCGAGATTGAACTTCTGGAACATTGCCTGAGAGAGGATTTAAACAAACGCGCGAATCGTGTGATGAGCGTATTGAAACCTCTTAAAGTGGTTATTGAAAATTATCCCGATGGCGAAACCGAGGAACTTGACGCCATTAACAATCCGGAGGATGAATCCGCCGGAACACGCAAGGTTCCTTTCTCGAAAGTTCTCTATATAGAGCAGGATGATTTCATGGAGGAACCGCCAAAAAAGTTCTTCCGTCTCGCTCCCGGACGCGAAGTGCGTTTGAGATACGCCTATTTCATCAAGTGTGTCGATGTTGTCAAAGACGAGCAAACAGGGGAGATTATCGAATTGCGCTGCACGTACGATCCCGAAACCCGCGGCGGAAACGCCCCGGATGGCCGCAAGGTCAAAGCCACGATGCATTGGGTATCGGCTGAACATGCCATTGAAGCGGATGTACGGCTGTATGACCGGCTTTTCACAAATCCGAATCCGCTTGATGTTGGTGAAGGTGAAAATTGGCTGGACAACATCAATCCCGATTCGCTTACGGTATTAGAATCATGCCGTATCGAGCCATCCCTCAAAAACGCAAAACCGCAGGAGCGATTTCAATTCGAAAGGCTTGGTTATTTCTGCGTGGACAAGGATTCAACCAGCGATAAATTAGTGTTCAACCGGACGGTAACTCTTCGCGATGAATGGGCGAAGATTCAAAAGTCGCAGAAGAAATAAGTAGTTGATGTCTGCAAAACAAGGTTGCGTTATTCCCGAAAAAAAGGATTACGTAATTCCCGCGAAACAAGGTTACATCATTCCCGCGAGAAAGATACTGTCATTCCCGCGAAAGCGGGAATCCATTTATTCTTAAACCAGACTATTGAACAGGTCTTTCCATTCCTAGTAAAAGTTTTCAATCAACTCAATCTTCCTCGCCGTGTCCATTTATTTTTTAATGCTCTTTATGTGTAATAACGCTTTAAATTGGATTCCCGCTTTCGCGGGAATGACGGGTTATTCGACCTGACGAGTTATGCTTATGTGTAGGGGCGTTGCTTGCTGCGCCCCGGTGTGCCGCATAAAACAAGAGATCGGGTGCCGCCCACACATCACGTCTTTTTGTGATTTGTGGGTGAAAGCGCAAATTCGTAACATTTCACCCATAAAGCCGAGACGGCTGTATGGGCGGCACCCAGCGTTTTGAATAAAATTGACGCCTTTTCCGACAGGGGTGCTGAAGCACCCGGCTTTCCGGAAAGGATGCCGAAGCTCCCGGTTTTCTGGCAAGGATGCCGAAACTCCCGGCATGATATTTATAAATCATAAACTAATGGGGAAACAGTTTCGCAATCTCATCCGCGGCATTCTCAGCCGCGAATCCCAAATTCACAAGTTCCCTGTCCAGTATCTCATCACGATGGCTCTTAACTTTCGCGGTCAATTCATCCGCCCAATCAGCCTTTTTTAGCAAACTGGCAAGGCTCTCGGATGACCTAACAGCAAGCGCGGCTGGTTCAAGATTCAATCGATAATTCACTTTTGTATAATCAAGTGTGATAACAGGGACATTATGAACCAGCGATTCCAGCGCCATTGTGGAATAGACTGTCATAAACGCGGATGCTATCCCCAGGAATTCATACGGCGTGAATTCATCCTTTGCCAGATGCACATTCTCTGATGGATTCCATTCGATGAATTTACTCCGGTACATTTCATAATCGTTGTCAGGATGAAGTTTGATAATTAGATCAACGTTAGTTAAATCGCGGAACAGGTCAACGAGGTTTTTTACAAGTTCTATTTCATTATCCAGTGAGAGAACGTCATGCATGCAAAAACACTGCATGCCGAAAAGCAGAACAGGTTTGTCCGGAGAAATGCCAAGAAAACCCCGGATTTTATCAGCGTAACCATGGGGTAGGGGAGCAGCGGAGTCATACATCGGATTGCCAACCACGGCAAGTTTGTCTCTATAAATCCCCTGCCTGATGAACTGCTCACGCACTCCATTTCCAAACAGAAGAATTTTATCAACTCGATTTGTCCCAAACGGTGAGAAGAAATAGCTGACACCATGCAACCCGCGTGTCCATTCGTTCGCAATCGCGCTTATCTTACTGATAATGCAGGTTTTCGCTTTTTCTATGAAATTCGTATCCTGCTCAATCCTGAGGCCGTCCTGCATAAGGACAGTTTTGATTCCTCTGCGTTTTGCCTCCTCGATAAAAATATCCTCCACATACGATGCCGCCCCAAGAATAACCACAGATGGATTTATCGTTTTTAACAAGTCGCGAACAGCAGGCACGGTTTCTTTCAGCATTTTAAATCGCTCTTTACGGCCAGCCTTAAAAAGGTTCGTATCCGGTGCAGCTGGAAGTTCGATATACGTATGCCGCGATTGTTTCAAGGCAGGTGACGCGTCCTGATCCAGAATCGAATCAAGCGATACAAAGGTAATCTGCATGCCCATCTCAGCGAGTTTGTCCGCTATCGGAATGAAAACCTTCGCTCGGTTTTTCGCATTTGCTGTTATCAGAATTTTTGACATATCTATTTATGTAACCCGGTGTCCCATCGTACTTCGACAAGCTCAGCACAGGATGTCATCCTGCCGTGGAATACGCTACTCACGCATCTCCAATGTAACCCGGTGTCCCTTCACCGGGGAATACGTTCGACCTTAAACTTCAGTAAATTATACTTGCGAACCACCAGAACAATCGCCCCACAAAACAACAGCGCGCAAAGCATCTCGATAAGAAAAGCGCCGATTCCAAGCAACAATAATTCAGAATTCATCACGCTTAATTGTGGCTGCCATTTAAAAAATCCTGTTACTCCAAGAGCGCTGAAATAATCAGCCCAGAATTTATCGAGTATCATTATATCCGCAAAAACGACTACTGCGAATACCAGAAACTGAAGCGCGAACAATCGCAGGTAGTATCGAACAAAGGCGATTACACTCCCGAAATATTTCGTTATCGCGTAATGGATGAGAAACACGCTGTAGATGAAATACGAAATGGTCGTGCCGAGAGCGATTCCCTCTATGTACATCCCCCTGACCTGCCAGAAATACCAGTTCAGTGACAGGTTTAAAATCAGTGCGCCGACCTGATAAAGCACCATGCGTTTACGGTCATCCATCGCGATTAGGAAATACATGAACATATTCACGATGCACCAGAAATACATTCCGGGGATTAATATTTTTGCCGCCGGGATTGTCGGGGTGTATTTCGCCAGAAGAATCGGGATTAAATAATCGAGCGAGAGATACATCATTGCGCCGAGTGGCAGTATGGCTTGAATGACCGTGGATGTCGGCGGGAACACAAACTCAGCGACCTTTGTGCCGTCCTTTGTTTCACCGTACCGCTGCAGCATAAGCGGGAATATGACCCATCCAACCGCAAACGGCACGAAATAAAGCAGTCCCGCGACCTGGCTCCCCAGAAGGTAATAGCCCATTCCCTCATCCTGAAAGAACCAGTACGCCATAAACTTGTCGCCGTTTTTAAAAAGCGAATCCATCAGAAAGCAAATGAAAATGGGGATTCCAAGGCGATATAGATATTTCACTTCGGGGATATTCCATCTGATGCCGATTTTTTCAGGCGCACTGAAATAGGCATACCCGATTGTCGCCGCGAATGTAAGGAACAATCCGACAAACAGCCCAATCAGCGCGTACTCGACACACGGTGAAATGCTCACAAAGTAATAGACAGGCCCAACACGAAGAACGAATTCAAACGTGCCGAAAATCAATTCCATTACATTTATCCGACCGAACTCTTTAGTCACCCTGAAAAAAGTCCGGTAGTATTCAACAAGCATCTGAAGCGGAAGCGTAAACGCGAGAAGGATATACGCCCACCGTTTTTCAAACGACGCGTTGTTATTCACAATCGCGAACAGGATAATCAGCGCCATGACAGCAAGAGTAATCAGCATGCTGAACGTATATGCCGAATCACGGATATTTCCCGCTTTTGTTTTATCGCGTTTTCCGATTTCAACCGGATACTGTTTGCCAAACGAGTTTTCCAGTCCCAGATGAAGTGATGCGCCGTACGTTAAAATCAAAAAGAGGAATCCATACGCGCCGTATCCGGCAACAGTAAAAAGTTTCGCAATCACAAAATTACCGGCGACATGCATTGCCGTGGCGTATATCTTGACAAGGAAATACTGGGAGGAGCGTATTGCTATGGCTTTGCGTTCCATGTGGGGCTTATCGGGATGATGATTTCACTTTCGCGCGCATAATCAGATTTGCGATTTCCCTGATTACTCCCTCCCCGCCTTTTTTCTCACAGACATATCCAACGATGTTTTTAATCTCATCCTCGGCGTCGGATGGGCAGAAAGAGAATCCCGCCGCTTCGAGCACTTCAAGGTCGTTGACATCATCGCCTACATACGCCGCATCGCCGGGAGTAAGTTTCAAATCATCGAGAAGTTTATTAAATGTTCCGAGTTTTTGTGTAATGCCCTGAAAGCAGTGTTCTATGCTCAATTTACGCGCGCGCCGTGCAACAATCTCCGTTTTCTCGCGTGTGATAATCGCTGAAGAGATTCCAAAATTTCGTTGCAACAGCACAATGCCCATGCCGTCCCGCGTATTGAACTTCTTAAGTTCATCGCCGGATTCCGTATAGTACATCCCGGCATCGGTCAACACACCATCGACATCGGTAACCAGAATTTTTATTTTCGTAAAATCATATTTTGCGTTTTCTTTCATATTCAGAAACCTATGCCTCACTCCGCTAAAGAGATTGTTGGGAAATGCGACACCCGAGCTAATTTATTTATACTACGACCCCGAGACGCAGTCGCTACTAACCTGCTAACTTTCTAATTGTCCTTTTCAAAATAATCCCACAGCAATATCTTATCAGCGTCGATATTCTTCTTCGCTACTTTGCCTATCAATTCACCCAGTTCCGATGGCGGAATGCCGATACCGGGGCATTTTGTGGTCAGATGGTCCGCTGTTATTTTAGTCCCCGCCATTATCGGTTTTGCGGATGTCAAACTCTTCTTTAATTTCAGTTCAACAGGTTGCTCATCTTTTGATTTGGTTTTCTCACTACTTCCAAACGATGCTTCAGTTACACGGATATCGCGAATCATTTTCTGCAGCCCGCCGGGTTCAAGCGATGCCGCATGGTCGCCGCCTTTCATCGTGCGGTCAATTGTGAAATGGCGTTCGATAACTCTTGCGCCCAATGTGACCGCGGCAATAGGAATCGCGATTCCCCGCTCATGCCCAGAGTAACCGATAGGGCAATCGAATTTCTCCAGGTAGGTCTTTATCACGTTCAGGTTGATATCCTTAAAATTGCTTGGATATGTGGATGTGCACTGCAATATTACAATATCTTCAGTGAGCTTACTTACAAGATCATAGGCTTTTTCAACATCAGCCATATTCGCCATTCCGGTTGATATAATCATCGGTTTGCCTTTTTTCGCGACATGCTCCAGAAACGGATGGTTGTTGATATCAGCGGATGCCATCTTGAAAGCTGCAATGTCGATTGAGTCAAGAAAATCTGCTGAATCCTCATCCCACGGTGACGCGAGAAATATCAATCCCTTTGATTCAGAGTATGTTTTAAGGTACCTGAAATTATCTTCACTCAATTCAAGCGCCATGCGATGTTCTCCGTATGTCTTCCCGAATGAATTCGGGTTTTCGTACGGTTTGTCGAAGCCTTCCTGCGTTAAAAGGCGTTTGATATTTCTTTTTTGGAACTTGACACAGTCAGCCCCTGCGAAAGCCGCGATATCAACAAGGCTTTCAGCGATTTTAACATCGCCCTGATGGTTTATTCCCGCTTCCGCGATAATAAATGTCGGCTCATTCCTGCCGATCCATTTGTCACTTATTTTCACTCGATCTACCATTTATCTCTCCTTGTGGTTTCTAATTACCATCTGCCTGATTTTCAGTTGCTTCATCAGGTTGTTCTTCATCTATGTTTTCTTTTTGCATTTCGTGTTTTCTAATAAATGAATGGCGTGAACCTTTCATTATCTCACTCGCCAGCCAGAAATCGAACTCACTGTCAATCTCCATGCTGAAATGATCCTCCATTACAAACATTACAATATTCCCGCCAAGGCGATTATGCTCATTCATCAGGATATCGCGCCTGGTAATATAAATCGCGCCGTTCTCCCTGTATAGTACCTCGTCCTCTTTCATGTCCTGGCGTCTTGGGCGTTTTTTGTAATCGTATGTCGGAATCGCCCTGTGTGAATCCACTTCGCGTTTCCAGAAAAATGCGTGAGACGTGCATACGCTTAAAAGTGAATCAGCGTTTGTGTCATTAAAAAGCATGAGAGCGTTGTCGATATCCTCATCATTCCGCAACGGGCTTGTGCACTGTAGAAGAAGAACCGTTGCAACTTTCTCGCCGGATTCCTCAATCGTTTTCACAACATGTTCCAAAGCCGGTTCAGTAGGGGATTCATCCGTCGCCAGGTCATCGGGACGCTGCATCGCCTCAGCTCCATTCGCGCGGCTGACAGCAAGAATCTCATCATCATCGCTGGACACTATCACACGGTCGATGGATTCGACACGCCTTGCCGCCCTGATTGTATGCGCAATCAACGGCGAATTATGAAGTATCTTAAGATTCTTCCCGGGCACTTCCTTCGACCCGCCCCGCGCGGGGATAATCGCTATCGTCAAACCATCTTTCTTTCCCTGTTCATTCATGGCGTTTCCAATCCCGATATATTATGCCTGTCAGGCTGGCCTGTCAGGCTAGCCTGTTAGGCTTAATGGATATTAATCCCACGCCAATCATTATTTCATTTTTACGGATGAATTTCGAGAGAATTATCATTCTAATTTGAAATTGTAACCCGGTTTCCCTTCACCGCGGTTTCCCTTCACCGGGGCTTTGCGCGAGATAGCCACCTGTTTCCCCGGCAAAGGGATGCCGGGCTACATAAACTTTCCCTACCACTCACCATCCGCCGGAAACTTGCTCAGATACACATCCAGATACCCGTTCGACTCATACTCATTCACATCAGCCCCAGGATTGAAATCAACCGTATCGTTGAAATGCCCTGTTACATACGATGAGCCATACATATCCACCGCGACACTCATGCAGTCATCCAGACCGAATGCGCCCCATGTGCCTGCCCATTGGAATTCACCGTCCGTGTTGAATTTACTTAAAAACGCGTCGACGCTTCCGTTGGATGTGTATTCGACAATTCCGGCTCCCGGGTCGAAATCTGCTGTTGCGTGGAATCCGCCTGTAACGAAGACATTGCCATCGGAATCAATTCCCAAACCGATTCCAGCATCGCCGTGATATGATTCATCATGTACAGAGCCCCACGTCAAAGCCCAGATATAATCGCCGTCAGAGGTGAATTTGCTGAGGAAGGCGTCAAGCGCGCCGTCCGCGATTCGCTCATCCTCACCCGCGCCCGGATCGAAATCAGCTGTTCCATAGAAACTGCCGGTTACGAAAACATTATCAAATTCATCAACAGCGACATCATTCCCGACATCTCGTTGCCAGTACAATTCACCGGCGCTTCCCCATGTTCGAGTCCATTCGTAAGCGCCATCAGAATCAAATTTACACAGGAAAATGTCAGCTTCGCCATTGGATGTCCGTTCATCGGTGCTACCGCCCGGATCGAAATCGACTGTGTCCATGAAATATCCTGTTACATAAACAGAATCCATGCTGTCCACCGCGACACCGAAACTCCTGTCCAGCGATGCTCCCCACGAGTTTGCCCACAGATGATTCAGCGAGGAATCGAATTTACTGGCATACGCGTCAAGGAATCCGTTTGCCTCATGGATATCTAAATCAGTACCCGGATCGAAATCAGCCTCACCCTCGAAACTTCCTGCGACGAGTATGTTTCCAAAACTATCAACCGCAATGGAATTAACATAATCGTATCCCTCACCGCCCCATGTTTGAGCCATGATGAATACTCCGTCCGAATCGAATTGGCTTATGAAAACATCGCCGAGTCCGGCTGCCTGATGCTCATCCACTCCCGCACCGGGATCGAAATCAGCCAATCCGAAAAAAGTTCCCGTAACGATTATTCTTCCCATATCGTCAACTGCGATTGCGTAAACGCGGTCGCCATCGGGAGAATCACCATCTCCACCCCAGGTTTGCACCCAAATAAAACGGCCATCAAAATCATATTTTACCAAAAAGGCATCGCCCTCTCCGATTGCCGTTCTTTCCTCGACCTCTATTCCCGGGTCGAAATCAACCGTTCCGGTGAATCCGCCTGCAGCATAGACTCCATCGCCGTCATGAAGCGCAACGCAAAGCCCGGGGTCGGAGAAAGCCCCTCCCCACGTTCTCGCCCAGCCGGATGTTTCATACGGATTAACAGTGATTGTTATTTCATCTATATCAGTAAGAACCGGGATTCCATTATCAGTTACACGCATCGCGAAATTTTGAAATATCGGATCACCGGTGTAATTCTCATAAACGGGCGTCGATACCGGCTCGCCGGCAGTGTTGGAGGCGTCCACATCGAACGTAATCCCGTCCCAGTCGAAATCGTATTCATATAAAACGATTTCACCATCTGGATCATGAGTTCCCGCGCCGGGGAAAAGGTCAACGTATTCACCGCATGCAATCTCCATGCTGGATGCCTCAAGCTCGGCAACAGGAGGTTGATTCGCGATAATACCAATTTCGAAATACTGCCACGTGGCAAATGTATCAATATCAAACAAACCGTAAAGCGCGTTCTGTCCGATATCAACGCGGGATATGCCGTCCTTTGCGCTGAGAATGGATATTTCATTCAATCCGGTCGGACAGTTATCAACTACTTTGACAAGTCCACTGTATTGCCCTTCAACACCGGATGAATGATTAAAAACCTCAATTTCAAACGCGAGCGGATTATCCGGGTCACGCGGATCGCCGCCAACCGGATCAGGCGCCCAACGTATCATCTGCCCGATTCCCGGTATTAAAATCGCAATTGATGCTATATCGCTTTCAGCACGCATTTCATTTATCGCATCGCCAACTTCAACGCCGTAGTTCATATCCAGAATGTTGATTCCCAGCAACACTGATGATGTTGACAATTCGGGAATGAGATTGTTTTCAAGAATTTCAACGCTGACCTCAGATGCCGCTTTCTTGTTAAACTGCGGCAAACTGTAAACCGGATTCAATCGTCCCGCCGGGGAATCAACCGATATCCCGTATGTCGCTCCGATTGTGAATATAAACTCGAGTGTTTCATCCTGCTCAAGGCTGAAAACATAGGAACGAATATCCTCATCGCATCCCATCGGCATTACAAGATAACCTGACGGATCCGTTAAATCAGTGAATCCGTTTTCATTCATCGCATCGAAATTCCCCTCGCTGTAATCGCGAAAATGGAGAATGTACGGATGAATATCCGCAGCGGTTGGAAAGACAGCATCCAATGAGCCATCCAGGTAGCCGGTGTAACCCGACGAATTCAGGAGGCGTTTCGCATCAATGGATGTTTCAAAACCTGTAAACTCGATAAATTCACCACTTTCAATCACGACAATTCCCTCAACATTAAACAGGTGCAAATCAAGCCTATTGGTCGCGGATGGCGGGTGCATGGGATTACCAGGCGCAAACGGATGTCTTATCCCGATATCCAGAACCAGATTTTCATCATTATCCAGGTAAACGGAATGTAATTTAGCGCAGTCGTTACATGGAAGGATAGCGAGAAAATTTGTAATATCGATTACTTCAAGTACATCTTTGCTCATCGCTTCCCTTAAAGGAACCATCTCACCCTCAAGGGATGCTGTATCAACTCGCACACTGAACATGCCCAGAGTTCCGGTTGATGTATCCCTGCTTGAGCTGGTCACGCTGTCAGGACTATTGTTCCCCGATGGTGTAATGGGATTTGAACCGCCTGAACATCCAGCGAAAATTATCAAGAATGCAAAAAGCAATATTGGTATTGGTTGTAGTGTCCGCATGCCAATCCTCTTGATACAAGTGATGTTGGAATCTACAGCTAAGCCCGTTTGAAAGTGGCAATATCAGCAATGTTCATACGAAGCGACGGGCATTGTAAAAAATGAAATGCGAAATACATCCTTTTTGTTAAAAAGGCTAAATCATTATAGCATATTTAGTTATTCCTGAAAAACGGTATCACTTGAAATGCAGATAGTCACGCGTCTGGTGAAAAAGCTCATCGGGTCGAATAACACATCAGATCGAATAACACGTCATTCCCGCGAAAGGGCTTGTTGAAAAAGCTATGCGTGTAGGGGCAGGCCCCTGTGTGTACGGTTTCAGGACATACGCTACACCGTGTGTCAGGACATACGCTACAC
>CBDURE010000059.1:0-20244 GCA_965369605.1 uncultured bacterium | reverse complement strand
TAATCCGAGCCCCGAACGTTAGTGAGGGGTAAGCAAGATTTATATCAGCCTCGAGGTTACCCCTCACTAACGTTCGGGGCTCGGATGATTCAACGGTCGGGAATTGGGTGAATACCACCAGGCAACGAAAAGTTTAACTTAGCGCTTATAGGAAGGTTTGGGTGAGGGTCAAATTGGATTATATCTCTTGACTTGCCTGTTTTCCGCAATTATCTTAAACACTATGTCAGATATGATTCTTGAAATATCAGGATTGTCGAAAACGTACGCGGACGGCACCGAGGCATTGAAAAATGTATCTTTGAGCGTTAAACGCGGAGAGCGTGTTGTGATACTCGGGCTGTCAGGCGCGGGGAAATCGACGTTTCTCAGATGTATCAACCGTCTGGTACAGGCTGATACAGGAATGATAAAATTTAAGCCGGATAATGACAGCAAAACTTTTGAGATGGCTGATATGCCTGATGCAAGGCTTTCTGAACCTAGAAGCAGAATCGGAATGATATTCCAGCAGTTCAATCTTGTTGACCGGCTTACCGTAATAAAAAATGTTCTCACAGGCGGATTAAGCAGGTACGGCACGCTGTCATCGCTGTTTCACATATTTCCGTCGTCCGAAGTAGCAAGGGCAAAATCGTGTATTGAGCGGGTTGAATTGAACGAACGTATGTATGTTCGAGCTGCTGATTTAAGCGGCGGGCAGATGCAGCGAGTTGGAATCGCGCGCGCGTTGATGCAAAGCCCATCCCTTATGCTCGCCGATGAGCCTGTCGCGAGCCTTGATCCGGCTACGAGTAAAATCATTCTGGATGTTCTCGCCAGAGTAACCGAAGAGGACAACATTACAACATTGATAAATCTTCACTCAATTGAATTCGCTCGCGGTTTTGCGAAACGCGTTATCGCGTTTAAAAGCGGTGAATTGGTTTTTGACGGCTCTATGAGTGAGCTGGACGAAAGCAGACTTGATGCGATTTATTCTTCGAATCATCAAAAGTGAATTACTAAAATGCTTCATAATTAATCAAGATATCGCGCTTCAATCAATCGATTCTCGTAATCGAACGAGAACGAATACGTCTCATCATCCTGCACAATCTCGGTGATATTCCCGTTCGGATCAGTAGTAACATTCCCCGGCGACACCGCAATCTCCGCCAGCGACGCCTCACTCAACCCACCTTCCTCGACCACTGCCCCGGTCGTGTTCTCAGTCTGAATCCCGGTCATCTGATTCGCTTCATTAAAGAAAAACTGCGTAAATGTCTCAGCCTCAAAATCCTCCAACCCTGATAGGTGATATTGAATATTGAAAATATTAACCTATTATTGCAAAATTAATAAGCAACAACAACACCTCGATTGAACAAAATCGAAATATGCGATTCAATTGCAATTTTGGATAAGGGATTGTCCACAAGTGAGATTAAACATCCATTTGCAATATAGTCATTTTTTACTAATGCATCAATATCTGATATGTGGTTTTTTGCTAAATTAATATGCACTAATTTAGTGAGATGCAATAATGGTGTGAGATCCTTTATTCGGTTATTCGACGCATCTAATTTACTTAAACTTACTAAATTATTAATAACAGATATATCGGCAACGTCATTATTATCAAATTGTAACCATTCCAAATTTCGTAATGAATAAAGACCTTCAATACTAATTACTGAATTATCATTAATGCTCAGATTCCGCAATGATAGAAGATTAAGTTTAAAGCTTATAGTATTTATACAGTTACCATTAAGATATAGAGTTTCCAGCATAGGGAGAGTATTATCGCTTAAACAGTTTATACTATCAATGTTATTGTTATCAAGGTTAAGGACATGTAAACCAGTTAATTCACAAATATGGGATATGTCACTAATGTTATTGTTTTGCAGATGGAGAGTAGCGAGTTTACTCAAATTTCGCAGAGGAGATATATCCTCGATTCCATTATTATTTAATACAAGTAACTTTAACGCAGACAAATTGGCAATAACATCCAAATTATTTATTTTGTTTGACGACAAATATAATGATTCAAGATTCTTTAAATGCTTAATTGGCTCGATGTCATTGATATTCGAGTTAACAATACTGAGAGTGTGTAAACTATCCATTTCAAATAGAAATTCTAGATCAATAATTTGAGAATGACCAATGTAAAAGGATTGTAGTTTGTTTAGTTTGGATATTTCAGCAAGGTTCTCAGATATTTTACTCTTTTCGATAGCTAATTCTTGAAGATTAGATAATTTGGAAAGGCCTGCTAAATCCTGAATCGGATTATCGCTAATATCCAAGCTTATTAGTTGTTCAAGATTGATTAATGATTCAAAAGAGGATATTTTATTATTCGTAAGGTCTAAAGAAATCAAATTTGGCATAGCATAAAGTGGTGTTATATCAGTTATATAGTTGTTTCTCAAATCGAGATATTCAAGATTTTCTAGCAGCTCAATTCCATCAAGATGCGATAGTGATTTATTCGATAAATCCAAACGAGTAATATTAAGATAATCTTCAGTGGATATCTTGTTTTGAAATTCGGGAAATTCACTTTTCAAAATTGATATGATTTGTGAATCTGGTTTATTTGCACAGTTCATGGGAAGAATAAAGATAGCAAGAAAAAATATGAAAAGTAATGATTTATACATCTGATAATCACCTTGTCTTTATAAGGAAATAAGAATACTAATATTCAAAATTATGGTCTGGGCATATCATCCCAAACAGGACAATGCCATATACCTTGTGAATCCTGCCAACATTGAAGGTTTCTTGTAACTACACAGTGAGAATTTACAATCCTTTGAACTGCAAGTTGTAAGCAATAACAACAACCAGTTAATGCACGTCTTGCAGGAGCCTCAATGATATCTGGGAGGAGGGGGCCTAAAACCTCCATAATGAAATCAAGGCAGCGATTCACGAAAGTTCCATCTTCGTCATCATTAGCTCTGATGTATTCATCGAAAGTAATGCGACTTGGACCACAACACACATAGGGAGGGTAAGCAACGCATGCATCTATTGGTAATGAAGCACCGCCTAACAACGGAATACAAAACTCTCTGCATTCATGATTCATCTGTTCACTAAGATTAATACAAGCTACTAATGGTATCGGCCATGGTCCCCAAAAACCACCATTATAATCACTAGGAGCATTTCCAACCCTGCAACATTCGTAATTGCAATTATCACTGTGTTGATTAAATGTCAGCATATTCCAGAATGGATCCATCCAAACGTCACATCCATCTGGGCAGCCATATCTTCTGCGGTTCAAAGATCGATTTATTAGTGTTCTTCTTCTTATCCTATCTAACCGTCTAGCTACTCCATTATCCTCACCACTTGGAACACTATCATCAGGGATTAAGGGATCATCCTCTCCATTATCTGGTTTATCTGGATCTTCCTGGTTGTCGCATCTCCCGCTTTGATCAGGATTATTTGGATCCAAATCAGTCGAGCATTTTGAATCAGGAAGTATTATATTCCCGTTACCGCCGATTATTGGTTTTCTTGTCGGTGATGCGTTCTGACATGCTTCACCACCAATATCAAGATCAGCTGATCCCGGCAAATCGACTGTCCCCGCACTTCTCACCAGCGGATTCAGAGTCTTCGCCAACTTTGGCAACCAGATTTCATTCGACTCAGAAAGCAACACAAACGGCATATCCGTGCCCTGCGCGAAGACCCAGCCGCCTGCCCAGCCGAAGCCTATATCCGTGCTTCCCCGATGGTACCCGACCTCCCCGAACCAAGTGAAATCGAGGCTGTCGGTTTTCGCGCCGTCCACGCCGAAGACGTGATTCGGATATCCGCCCTCCGGCTGATTGTAGAACCACCGCTCCTCAGTCCCGCGTTTTTGCTTGAACACATTCCCCTGGAAATACGTGTACTCCGCGATCAGTGCATCAGTGCGCTCATCCCGCTCCTGAATTATGTTGCAGCCATCGTAAATGAATCTCACTCCCTCGCCGTTAACCCGCGTAAGATCCGATTAGTAATTATACGACTCTTTTAATCACTATTGGTTGCATCTTACTCACTTTCTTCGACTGGTGTTTCCTCAGGCAGTTTTATTCTACTCGGTTCGAAACTGTCCGACAAAATGGCAACCCGCTTTCTCATTAACAGAAGTAATGAGTGGATTTTGCCGATATTTTCACGGCTAGTGAGAAGCCGGGCTACAATATAATGAACCTTTTTAAGACGAAACTATATATTTAATCCTCAATGATTTCAACGTTTGCGCGCGGTACGAGAAATTCCGTACCATCTTTGAATTTCACTTTTAGAACCCTGACTTTCGTGCCGGATTCAACCACATGTAATGCGCTGGGAAGGTCGGTAACCTCGCCGATCACGCCAAAGTAAGGCGCACGAATAATTCGCACCGGATCACCGATGCCCATTCCGCCGCGTTCAGAATCCGCGCCTTCAATAGTTACTTCAACATCTCCATCCCAAGGAATTACAATCTCAGGCCTAATAACACCAGCGCGGATTTGAGTCGCGCCGTTAATGCTTGCCTTGTGGCCATTGCGCTCCTTAAGAAGTTTGAATGTCTTGTCAGCCATCGAGATTTCACCAAAGCCCTCGGTTACAACAATTGTCAAACCAAGGTCCTCAGCGCCGGTAATTGCAACTCCAATGTCATACCCAAGCAATTTACGAAGGTCAGCGTCATTCAAACCGCCGCTGATAATACCTCGAGCGCCATGTTTTTTTGCGGCTTCAAAAGAGTCATACGTTATCAGGCTTCCGCCAACCACGATTTTATCTTTTACTTCCGCTGTTATCTGATCCGGAGTTAGAACATCATCAGGACTAGTAGCGACCATCATCAAGTCGCCCCAACTTTCACCACCGACACCGAATATGCCTTGAATGAAAGTCGCTGTTGTCTCCATCACCACACCCTCCTGTGGGACGATTTCAACAACTTTTCCATCAACGTATGCAACCATTTCAACAGGTACAGGGGGTTCTCTGAAGAGAATCTGCCCTGTAATTTCGCTGATTTTCTCGACAGTGCCATCAACCGGACTTGGTATTCTTGTCCGCAGGAAATTTAAACCGAGGAATGGTTTGTTTTGTGCGACAATGTCGCCTTTTTTTATAGGCTCACCTGTCTTAACAAGCATGTAGTCGTGGATTTCATCAGGGTCGCAGCCGAGAAGGTTTACAACGTTTTTTAAAACTCTCACTGAACCGGGCAGATCTGTTCTCGCAACGACAACATCGCTTGTGAGAACATCTCCCTCTTTCACAACAACGTCGCCTTTAAGAGGAAGGATTCTCTCTTTTTTTAAAACGGTGGAACGTGTAACTCTCAAGCCTGGAGTATATGCGTGTGCCATTACTCGCCACCTCCTTTTTCAGGATAACATTCCATTTCTGCTGCCCATCTATTTATCTGTTCAATTCGCTTATTCCTATCAGGATTAGTTTTCAGGGGACGCCCTCGCGCGTCAATGACAACACCGACAACGCCACCCCTCACCTTCTTCTTCAACGGTTTTCCATTGCCATCTCCAACATCATAATGGCGAGTTGGATGCATATCTATTGTCACCTCGTTCGGTAATCCTTCCTCATTGAGCCCGAGTTTGTGCAGCCTTAAATCTCCGTAATTAATCGATTCTGAAATGACCTCGCCATCCGGCATTGTCATTTTGTAATCCATAACCTTGTCGCCTTCTTTTGTGTTGCCAATCGGAGCGACACAAGTTCCCAGATAAATAATGCAGTCCTTTTCGAATACTTCAGTAGCCGCTTTGTCGCTTATTGTTGTAAGCACCCCAAGATGCGGCATCATGAAAATTGAATCGACCGTCATGAAAGTTATGCACTCGGGCTGGAAGGAATCAATCATCATCAGCATTGACTGCTGCCGTCTCGGTGCGTGAGAAAGCACTCCGCCGGAGCCGACCAGCATATCAAGGTTTTTCATCTGAATAAGTGACGCGCCAGTGGCTGACTGGTCGAAAGCGTCTGAAATGCTTCTTTCCTGCTGAACGCCTTTCAAACCAACCGCGAGAAGTTTATGCGATACAAATGCAAGCCGTAAAGCCTCACGCGCAAGACCATGTTCGATTATTAACTCGCTGAGTTCCTGCGGAATCGTGGTCGGTCGAATCATTTTGTTTTTGATACGGTTTCGAAGGTCCTGTTCATCGATATCAAACGGCACCCATCGCATTACGTTCGGCATTGTCGCTTCAGCAAGTACGTTTGATACAGAGTAACTCATTCCAAGGTTCGCGCTGACAGTTCTGTTGAATACTGTTTCGAAACTTGAAAAGATATCCGTTGTAGCGCCGCCGATATCGACTCCAACAACGTTGAAATTCAGTTTTTCTGAAATAGTTGAAATGATAAGCCCCACCGCACCCGGTGTTGGCATGATTGGAGCGGATGTCCAGTCCATGAGTTTTTTATATCCCGGCGCCTGCGCCATAACATGCTCAAGAAACAAATTCTGAATTTCGAGTCTTGCAGGCATAAGGTTTTCCCGTTCAAGAACAGGCCTGATATTTTCCGTGATTGTAAGCGCGGTTTTCTCGCCAAGTTCCTGTGTGACAACATCACGCGCATCCTTGTTTCCAGCGAAGATAACAGGCAATTTATAGCTCATACCGAGACGGGGCTTTGGATCAGCCGCGCCGATAACTTCCGCAAGTTCAACAACGTGGCTGATAGTGCCGCCATCCGTTCCGCCTGAAAGAAGAATCATATCAGGCCGCAATTGACGTATGCGTTCTATTTTTTCGTGGGTAAGGCGTTTGTCGTTGCACGCGAGGATATCCATGACAATCGCGCCAGCGCCAAGTGCGGCTCTTTGCGCACTCTCACCGGTCATCTGTTTAACTGCGCCAGCGACCATCATCTGAAGCCCGCCACCCGCTGATGATGTGGAAATATATGCGTCAACTCCGACGTCTCCATCCGACGGCATTATAATTTTATCGCCATCAAGAAATTTACGTCCGCTTAGGTCCTCAATCTCCTGAATCGAATTAAGCACACCCTTGGTAACATCCTCGAAAGGCGCCTCAACCGTAGTTGGAGCCTCGCCTCTGTATGTCTGGCGGAATGTGTCACCTTTGTTCTCAATCAGGATGGCTTTTGTCGTTGTTGAACCGCAGTCAGTTGCCAGGATAACATCCAGTTTTTCAGGTTTTTCACTCATTTTGCCGCTAACCAACTCCATAGCTGAAAATATAGTTTATTACAGATACAAAATCGAGCCAAGTAATAATGACCCGAAAACCAAAGCGAGGATTATATCATAAAGGTATTGAACTTTCCTAATTTCTCGACTTATGATAAGCAAAAGCAAGTGAATGTTTTTCTGAATTTCGCTTACTTGTTTAAGTTATATTTCGAGGATTTCACGTATAATAATGGCAGTATAAGTGATTTATCAATCAAGTTGCAGGATGTTCCCAAACTTGAAATGGGCTACATTTCAATATGCGTTCTTTTCTTTTAAAAATTAAAGATTTAATCCTTGGAAATTACAAAAGGAATTTTCTTTTACGATTATTATTCCGAGGCCGCAGGTTCGAATGTCCATGTTGCGGCGGCCATTTCGGATGGTTGCTTCCGTATGGTTCGGAAATGCGCCCAAACGTACTGTGTCCGGCATGCGGCAGCCTTGAGCGTCATCGTCTCCTGGTGCTGTATCTTAGGAATAGAACAGGATTTTTTTCTGACAATTTGAAAGTTCTGTACATCGCGCCAAATGAAGTCCTGCAAAATATATTCAAAACATGTTCCAATCTTGACTACACAAGTGGTGATCTCTCATTACCTATTGCCACAATTAATTTTGATATCATAGATATTCCTTTTCCCGATGATCATTTTGACTGCATTATCTGCTATCACGTTTTCGAGCATGTGGTTGATGATAGAAAAGCGATGAGTGAGGTATATCGAATCCTTAAGCCGGGTGGATGGTCGATTCTGGAAGTTCCGTATGCTGTGAATTGCAAGGAAACGGTTGATGATCCATCGGTTACAACGCCTGAGGAACGCCAGAAAGCGTATGGCCATTGGGCGCATGTCAGGCTTTACGGTTATCAGGATTATCAGGACAGGCTTAAGGATACCGGTTTTACAGTTAAACTTGATGATTATCTTAATGAACTTCCTGATGAAGAGAGAAAGCGATTCTGCCTTCCTGAAATTGAGCCATTGCATTTGTGCACTAAATAGGTAAGTTCGTTTATGAAGAGGCCTTTACTTCTTTTCTTTATCTTGACGTTTTTCCCGCCTTTCTTTTTGCGCCCTCTCATCCTCGTATTTTTCAAGCGCGTCTATCATCATCTCAACAGCGTCACGGCTTTCCATAAGAAGCGCGAATCTTGAATATGCGGCAGGATTGGAAATTAATGTCGATACCATGAATCTGTTCGCGAATTCCTTTGAGTTTGTATCATTAGAAATTCCCGGCATGAAAGGCTTTATGAACTGCATTCCCTGAGCCATAAGGAATGAAACAGGTTTGATTGATACGAGGAACATAATCGCGGGTGCCGCCATGCTTCGACTCACAATATCGAGCGCTACATCATTTATCAGCTTGATGTCATTATCGTTGAACGCATCCTCGGCAACGCTCATGCTGAATGCGTTATCCCATTCACTTTTGAATTTTTCCCATCCGCGTTTTTTCGAGGATTCGTCTTTCTTATCGTTGATAGTTTTACCTTCCTTTTTACTCATCATCCCCTCCTTTTTGAATCACGCCTTTGAGAAATTCAAGCACCTCTTTTTGGTTATGGTTGAACCTAAGGTAGTTTCCTCGAAAGGCATCCAGTCTGGATGGGCTTGAAAAGGTGGAAAGATTTACTCCGGTTGAGTTGTGGTAGTAATTCTTGAATTTTCGGATGGGACGAATCGTTTTCAGAAAGAGGAATTTGATTGTCAGTTTTTCCTCATTTATATTGTAATAAACGGGAACGAAATATGTCAGAGTCGCGAGGAACAGGATTATAAAGGACAATCCCCCTATTCCCGGACTTGCAAAGAAATATCCGAAAGCGATGGAGAATAAAATGACAAGGAATATCGCGCCGATTGATTTGGGGAATTCATCTACCATCGGATGCGCTTTCCATGATATTTCCTTCTTGCCGTTCATTGCGTGGATGAGTATATCATTTTCGATAAGTAATTAAATGGAAACGGGAAATGATAATTTAGTATGAGCAGAGGTTTAAAGAGCATGTCGGTAAAGGTATTGCAATCAAGTTCCCCCACCCCAGCCCTCCCCGCGAGCGGGGAGGGAGTATGTTGTCTTTTCCCTTCGCAAGTGTATAAGACCTGGTATATTGTTTGCAAATCCAAAAACATTTCCCCCCGCTCGCGGGGGGATTAAGGGGGGGATGAGAAATAAAACAACCTTTCCCGACAGCCTCTAAAACCCTCTGCTATTATTTTATTTTAGTATGACATCCTGTCAGGAATCGCGCCGCGTATTCCACCCTCAGGATTGGAAACATCACCATCGCGCCTTGGAATCAGATGGATGTGAGCGTGCATGATTGTCTGTCCGGCGCTGGCTCCGCAGTTAATGCCAACATTAAAACCTGTAACCGATGGGTCATCGCGCATGATCTTTTCCTTAAGAATCATTATCAGCTTGAGAGCATCCTGCTGCTCCGTTTCAGTCATTGTGAAAATATCAGTTGTGTGACGTTTGGTTATCACAAGCAAATGGCCATCGCTTGCCGGGTATTTATCCATGACAGCTACAACGCTGCCAAATGATTCAATTATCGCTGATTCGATTTGAGGAGAACAAAAAGGGCAATCTGGCTTTGATTCATTCATGCCTGCCAACCTGCTAATGAAGCACCACGCTAAAGCATGGTGTTATTTATTATAATTCGATTTTTCTAAACCTGCTAACCTGCTAACTTACTAACTTACTAACCTGCTAACCTACTAACCTGCTAACTTTTTACCAATAAAGAATGCCGGGGGACAGAGTCGAACTGTCGACACACGGATTTTCAGTCCGTTGCTCTACCAACTGAGCTACCCCGGCAAGGCTTGAGAAAATATTTACATTTTAAAAATCCGAGGTTTCCCCCGGAGTGTATTTCAAAAAAAAAACGGGCGCGAAGGGATTTGAACCCTCGACCTCCGGCGTGACAGGCCGGCATCCTAAACCGCTAGACCACGCGCCCAGAATTATTTCTGGAATTAAGGCGCAATATTGTATCCAAAAGGATATCTATATTGCAAGAAGCCAAAAAAAATATCCGGCATATTTCTTTGATGCTTAAAAACAAAAAAAATATACCCCCAAGGGGATTTGAACCCCTGTCGCCACCGTGAAAGGGTGGTGTCCTAGGCCAGGCTAGACGATGGGGGCATGAAAGTAGGTCGTACAGGGATCGAACCTGTGACCCCCTGATTAAAAGTCAGGTGCTCTACCAACTGAGCTAACGACCCATCATGCGATTAATTTTCAATGTCCTGTGCACTGCACATATCAAAACATTGCGCATAAGCACAAACTAGTATTCTATCATTAGCTTAATCGGAGAACAATATCGAATTTCAATATATTTTTAACTTATTTTCTCTGCAAATTTTACATTCTGCTATTTTGTGTCTCTTCTTTTTTTATATCCATGTGCCTTGTCTATCTGTTATGATAATACTTCGATGGCTGAACCGGATGGAAATAGCAATCGAAGGAAACTCACGCTCGGCATGATCGCTCTTGCGGTGATAAGTTTCGTTGCTTATCTGTTTACATTATGCCCGACAGTTTATGTTGGAGATTCGGGTGAATTGATTGCGGCATCATGGAGCATGGGAGTTCCTCACGCGCCGGGTTATCCATTGTTTACTTTCCTTGGTTACTTTTTCTCACACGCTCCAGTTGGAGATAATCCCGCGATTCGAATGAATTTCATGACCGCGCTTTTTGGCGTGATTTCAATTGTCCTTTTGTATCGCCTGATTGTTCTGGTTACCAAAGAATATCTGCTGTCGTTCGCATCATGCCTTATTTTTGCTTTTTCCTATGTTAACTGGTCGCAGTCGGTTACGACCGAGGTTTATACTCTGAATAATCTTGTGGTATGCGCCGCGATTATCTTCATCGTGCTGGCATCCACTAATGAGAAAAAACGATTTTTATACGCGGCTGCTTTTCTTTCAGGGCTTGCGCTTACAACGCACCAGACATCGCTGCTGATTATCCCTGCTGGAATCTGGCTTCTGGTTAAATCCGGGCAGCTCCCCTTAAAAAAGGGCTTAAACAGATGGCTGCTCTGCATATTGTTTTTCATTCTTGGATTCGCGTTTTATCTTTACCTGCCATTTGCGGCATCGAAATCTCCAGCGGTTAACTGGGGTAATCCATCCAATATGGAGAATTTCTTTAAAACGCTTTTCGCGCCGGCGTTTACACAAGTGAATCGAGGATATTTCCTGGATCATTTCAAATATCTCCTTACAATGTTTTTCCGTGAGTTAACGCCCGTTGGCGCGATTTTCTGCATTGTAGGATTCGTGGCCGCGTTTAAATCTAAATCCAATTACGCATTGAAAGCAACCGCGGCAATTGCTTTGACATACGTTTTATTTTTCCTCGTGACTCTTCGGCCTGTATTTTTCAATCTTTACAAGCTGGATGTCTATTACCTTCCCGTCTTTATGATTAGCGCGATATTTATTGCCGTTGGCGCGAAACACACGCTTGACACAGTTCCGACAAAAATCAGTATCAGCAGGCAGGGATTGTTTCCTCTCATTTGCGCGATTGCTTTTGTTTGCGTAATCTGGAATCTATCAGGCAATTGGAGCGTAAACGACAGAAGCGACAATCATCTGGCTGAATGGTATGGGCGAAACATACTTGAATCGTGCGATGAAAATTCAATTCTGCTGTGCAATTTCGATGATTTGTTCATTCTGTTTTACTTGCAGGATGTTCTTGGGGTTCGAAAAGATGTTACAACTGTGCTGGCTCATTTTCCCACTTTCGGAGAACACGCGTTCTGGAAAAACTGGCTGTATGAAAAAGCGTTCGAGGATGAATCGCTTAATTGGTCATCATCACGGGGAAGGTTTTTTCAAAGCTACGGCGTTGAGGAGATAATCGAATCTTTCATTGATGATAACATATCAAGCCGCCCTGTCTTTTTCTCATTCTATAATACACCGCCACTTGAAATGCTCGAAATCGACTATCGATTTGAGCCTAACTATTTCGGATACCGCATTACTCAAAGCGGTCAGGTAATCGACACCATCAGGCATAATTACTCCACTTTCAATGCCAATTTCACAGCGGATTATTTCAAACGAATATTTAAGGAACATCACAATGTCGAGGAGGATTTCATCCTCGTCAGGTGCGATGAGATATTCAGGTTCAACGCATCAATATTTAGTGAACTGGGTGAAACTGAAAAGGCTTTATTTTTCATGGAACTGTCAACATCGGTTAATCCGCTGTCATGGATGAACTGGTCGAGCAGGGCTATTCTTGAAGAGAAACTGGGAAACGTTAACGCTGCTTTTAAATCGATTGATGAAATAATCGAGCATGAATTTTTAATAAATCCTGTAATTTCACCGACCATTCTCGATTGGCGATATGAGCAGGCGAAGATATTTCACCGCGCTGGAAGAAATCTTGAAGCTGCAGAAATCCTGCATCAGTTCTATCCTATGGATACGCGTAAACCGAGGGAGATACAGGCGCTGGGAAAGGAAATTGAGCGGGAACTTCAGAAGTAATTCATAGTTAATTTATTTCTTAATAATTAATTCCAACATTGTGATTAGTTTTGGTAAATCGTTTTGAATGGTCTGCCAGACAATTTCGTGGTCAACACTATCATATTCGTGAATCATTACATTACGCATTCCAATCATTTCTTGCCACGGCAAATGAGAATGCTCATCACGACTCGTTTGTGAAATTCGACGTGCCGCTTCTCCAATTATTTCCAACCGTCTGATAACAGCATCCTGACATTTAATATCATCTGCAAATTCACTCTGCGACTTATCTCCCAAATGAGAGAGAATTATCTTTGCTGATTCTAAAATATCCAGTAAATATCCTCTGTCACGCGACATAAATATCCTCCGCAGAAAAAAGAATTTCCTTGCGACGAATTACATTTCTACTGGACTCGATACCACGTTTGCTGACAATATCCACACTACGATTAAATATCTCTTCCAGTTCTCCTTTCATCCGAACAAGATCAAACAGTGTGCGCTTTGCATCTGAAGTGAATGTTACAAGAACATCAATGTCGCTGTCAGGGCCAAATTCATCAGTCAGCACAGAACCAAAGAGAGCCAGGTTTGATATTTCCCACCTGCGACAAAAATCACTAATTTTTTTCATATTGAGATTAATATTAATCTTCTTCATCTATCTCACCTTCACTGTTTTACATGTTTATTCTATCGTGTTCAGAGTGAAAATTCTATTTATAAGATTGGCGCTTCAATATATTGTGTGGGTTATTTGCTCCCCGTAAAAAAAGGGGCATTCCCCAATAATGGGGTACGTCCACATGAGGCTTCAAATCTGATGTTATTAATGTACTATGCTGTCATCCCTGATTTATACTGTATTTATTCACCTGGTTGGGACAGTCCCCTTTTTTTACTCAATCTAAACTCAACCCACACATTTTATTGAAGCCCCATAAAATTAATCAGTTCATGCAGTTGATAATCCTGTCAGTCAGCATTGAGTTGCGCTTGCCGACATCGTCGCGGCGAATTGCGATGTTCACAGCCTTTTTGGAACCGACAATCACAGAAAGTTGCTTCGCGCGTGTGATGCCTGTATATAGGAGGTTTCGCCTAAGCATAATGAAATGCTGAGTGAGGATAGGCATGATAACCACTGGATATTCGCTGCCCTGCGATTTGTGAATCGTAATCGCGTACGCGTGAAATAGTTCATCCAGATCCTTTTTCTTGTAGATAATCAATCTGTCAAACCGTACATGAATCTCATCTTTCAGCGAGTCCACGTTTTCCACAAAACCGATATCGCCGTTGAAAACATCCTTTTCGTAGTTGTTTTTAATCTGCATGACTCTGTCGCCGATACGAAATTTCCTGCCGTAGTAATCCAGTTCATCGATATTTCGCATTGCCGGATTTAATTCATCCTGAATAATTTTATTGAGATTTCGCGCTCCAGCCGCGCCGAGATGCATCGGTGAAAGCACCTGTATATCGCGGATTAAGTCAATTTTATCCGTGAATTTTTTAGTAATGATATTGACGATTTTTTCAGCAGCGCGCTGGGGATCATCCTCCTCTATGAATCTGAAATCATGCTCCATGTCATCGCGTGGTTTTGCAATTATCTGGCGGCCTGAAACAATTTGATGAGCATTCTGCACAATCATGCTTCGTTCCGCCTGACGGAATATTTCAGTAAGTTTGATTCTATCGATTTCACGCACGTCAAGAAGATCGGCAAGAACGTTGCCAGCTCCGACACTCGGCAGCTGGTCAGGGTCTCCGACAAACAGAATCTGCATTTCTCGCGGCACCGCTTTTAGAAGATGATAGAACAGCACAAGGTCAATCATGCTTGCCTCATCAATTATAAGAAACTGGCCATCAAGCGGATTTTCCTCGTTTCTCTGAAAACCACCCGGCACTTTGGGATGATATTCCAGAAGGCGATGGATTGTCGATGCGGGCCTTCCTGTTGTTTCCTCAAGACGCTTTGCGGCCCGTCCGGTCGGTGATGCCATAAGCACGCGCTTCTTCGACTGCTCTGCAACACGAACCAAAAAGTGCATTGTTGTTGATTTACCCGTACCCGGCCCGCCTGTAAGAATCATGAACGGGGAAGTCATTGCCATGATTACCGCCTCACGCTGCTGCTCGTTCAGTTGGTATCCCGCGCGCGATTCCTCGACATCAAGTTTACGTTCAAGTTCGGATATGACCATTGATGCGGGCGGATTTGAAAGTTTTTTCGCTATAAGATTCGCGGCTCGATTCTCGCTGACAAAATATGCCGGAAGATATATCTTCTCCTCGTCTTTTTTTAACTTATCCTGTTTTAAAAGGCCTTTTATAATTTCTTCCAAATCGTGCGTTTGAAGGTTCAGCAATTCACCGGCATATTCGACAATCTCAGGCGTAACAAGAAAACAGTGGCCATCATTCAACGCGTTTTTCATGATAAATATAATCGCGCTTTCCAGGCGTCGGGGGTCATTAAGGGGGACTCCCAGTTTTTGGGCAATCTGGTCGGCTTTTTTGAAACCGACGCCAAAGACATCATCCGCCAGCCGGTAGGGATTTTCCCGGAGTTTCAACAGTGCGGAATCGCCATACTCCTTGATTATTTTGACCGACATTCGCGGTGATATATCATGCTCCTGAAGGAAAATCATTACATCCTGATTGGTTTTATTTGATTTCCATCCAGCTACTATTGTTGCAACAGTTTTTTTCCCGATGCCTGGAATCTCTCTCAGACGCTCCGGTTCGTTATCCAGAATGTCAATAATCTTGTTTTTGAAATGTCGGGTTAGTTTCTTTGCTGTGACTGGTCCGATACCGGGAATTAATCCCGAACCGAGATAAAGTTCAATCCCCTTGATTGTAACAGGCATAATTACCTTGAATGAATCAACCCACAACTGCTCACCAAACGCGGCATGCGTTTCCCAGTGCCCCTTAATCTCAAGGCATTCGCCCTCTTTTAATTCGGGAATTACGCCAACGATTTTAAATGGCATTCCGCCATTATCAGGCACAATACGAGCGACCACCCATCCGCTCTCTTCGTTCCGAATGGTAATGAGATCAATTTGCCCCTTTACCTGGACTGTTCCTGCTTCGGGATTTTTTTTGTATTCATTCAATGGTTGCTTTGGTCGCATTTTATATTGCTGAACATTGAAGTAGTATAACAGGATTGGTTATCTGTGGCAAATGTAAATAGCAGAAGGTTTAATCCCTCTTCAATATTATTGGTATTTATCAGACCGTAAACTGGTAAATCAGACCTCACCCCTCAGCCCCATAAGCGCTAAGTTAAACTTTTCGTTGCTTGGTAGTATTCACCCAATCCCTGACCGATGAATCATCCGAGCCCCGAACGTTAGTGAGGGGTAACCTCGAAGCTGCTATAAACCTTGCTTACCCCTCACTAACGTTCGGGGCTCGGATAATGCATCGGCCGGGGGTGAGGTTCTTTCTACGGATAAATCCTGTCCAGCGTACGCGGGAATGGGATTGTCTGGCGAATGTGCGATATTCCGCAAATCCATGTTACAAATCTTTCGACGCCAAGCCCAAAACCAGCATGAGGAACTGAGCCGTATTTTCTTAAATCGAGATACCACTGGAATGAGTCCAATGGGAGATTGTGATCTTTGATTCGTTTCATTAGAAGGTCGTGATCATGTACACGCTGGGAACCGCCGATTATTTCGCCGTATCCCTCAGGAGCGAGAAGGTCCATAGACATTGAGTATTTATCATCCTCCGGGTCAGGCTGCATGTAGAATGATTTTGTAATCACGGGGAAACGGTGGATAAACACAGGCTTGTCGAATTGCCCTGCGATATATGTTTCATGCGGACTTCCGAAATCATCACCCCAGTTTAATTTATCCCCCTCGATTTTGTCCCCTGCTTCCTCGACCATTTTCAAAGCGTCATCGTAATGAACACGCGGGAATGGCGGCTCTGTCGCGTTTTGAAGTGTTGAGATGTCGCGCTCAAGGATCTCAAGCTCAGGCATTCTGGTTTCTAGAATATATTTCACGATGTAAGCGACAAACTGCTCCGCGAGTTCCATATCTTCTTTTAGTGTTATGTGCGCAACTTCAGGTTCGACCATCCAGAATTCAGTTAGATGGCGTCTCGTTTTTGACTTTTCAGCCCTGAATGTAGGTCCAAAACAATAGACTTTGCCAAACGCCATAGCTCCAGCTTCAGCGTAAAGTTGCCCTGATTGTGTCAGATATGCTTTTTTGCCGTAGTAGTCCACTTCGAAAAGAGTCGATGTTCCCTCGCATGCAGCTGGGGTCAGGATTGGAGTATCAATTAAGATAAATCCCTGGTTGTCGAAGAAATCGCGTATTGCTTTTATAATGCTGTGGCGGATTCTAAGAATCGCCCACTGCTGCCTGCTTCTTAGCCATAGATGGCGATTTTCCATTAAAAACGCTGTGCCGTGTTCTTTGGGTGTAATTGGATATCCCTGCTTTTCAGGGTCATCAGCGTCATACTTAATTATTTGAACGGCTTCAATTGAACTGGCGTGAATCTCGAAACCAATCTTGCTTCTGCTGTCCTTTTTCACAATGCCTTTAACTGTGAAACTGGATTCCTGAGTAAGGCTTTCAGCGACAGCGAACATCTCCTCGCCTGTGTCCTCAAGTGAAACAATAACCTGGATGATTCCAGTGCCATCCCTGAACTGCAGGAAATGCAATTTTTTCGAGCTGCGTTTATTATAGAGCCACCCTTTCAGAGTAACTTCCTTTTCTTCGTAATCCGCTATGTTTTCTATATATACAACTGACATTACAAGACCTCCACACTCATTCCGAGGCGGTTAAAACCATAATCGTACAGAATTTCGGAGTATAGGTTAATTCATGAATATGGTCAAGAAAGTATTATAGTTTCGTTTTGGTTAATAGCTAAAACCGAACTCTCTTACAGTAAATTCCTTTTACATATTGACCTGACTGCACATATAGTTATATAATGAAATTATTATTGCACTGCGGGGTTATCTTCTTATTGGACTTCACAAAAGTAAAGATGAATTTTCAAGCGGATTTAAATTCCCGAATAATTCGGGATTTGAATAAAAGTAATTATCCTTATCATTGGAGGCGAGCAATGTATCGCACCCTTCTGTTTCTTATCATTCAATTTATTCTAGTTATTATGTTATTCGGATGCTCATCCTCGGGCGACAATCCCGTGAATCCGATAACGAACGACAGCCAGGGAGTCTGGGACAGCGCCCGTGAAACCGCTGGTTCAAATACTGGCACGAACGTAACAGACAAATTCTGGCATACGACAATCCAGATGAATAACGAGACATGGATTGCCAACCTTAATCCGAACGGCACTGTTTACAGGGCGACCGGACGCGGTGTTGAGGAAAGTTCCAACCCGTTTGAGGTGATTGAGAATCACTCGGAAATTTTCCGCTTGAGCACAGACAATTTCCGAGCGGATTTTGACGAAGTTCATGGCGGCATACGTTATGTAATCATGCGCCAAACCTATAACAATCTCTGGGTCTGGCCAAGCCGTGTTGATATGCGTTATGGCCGCGGCGGTAAACTGGTGGCTGTGGGGGCAAAGATTTATCCTGATATTAACGTAAACACTACTCCGACTTATCCGCTTGATTCAGCTAAACAGATTGTCGAATCTGAGATCGGTTCAGATGAACCGTTTGAAAGAAGTGAGCTGGTAACATTCGTTTCAGGCGATTCGACATATTATCTTGCGTGGATGATTGAATACGGCAACTGGATTCACTGGATTGATGCGCACACCGGTTCAGTGCTTGATAGAGAGCATCATTTATGGGATGCGTACAGCGGTAATGTTAACACCACCGCCTCTCAAGCGAATCCGCTGGAACCTGAGGCTGCTTTTGATGTAACAAACCTGACTCTCAGGATTAATACCGCACCCGGCGCGCCATACCCGCCGTATGCCGGACCGACTACTGATCTGATGGGTGATTACTACTATGATGATAGCGGTGCGCACAGTTCTCTTCATCACGAAGTACGTCTGTATGGACCTTATATCAATGTTAATAACCAGTACAATTTCCCCAACAACGAAGCTTTTATTGAACGTTGGGCTGATGATAATGACCCTCAGGAATTTGTGTTCAACAGTTCGTCTTCCATTCGCAGCGAACGAACCTGCTGGGTTTGGTCTAATGCCACTGTCAATTTCCTGAAATCAATCGAGCCATCCTATGATCTTCTCGACCCGGTAAATGAATACGCCAGATTCCAATGCCACGTGAACATTGAACCAATGTGTAATGCAATGGCAAGTGAAACTTCGATGTACTTCTTCACACCCGCAAACGGCTGCCTGGATACTGGAACTGTACCGGATATTATCTGCCATGAATTTGGCCATATTAATACATTCCAGCAGTTCGGCTACGACCAGCCCCCATTGATGATTCACGAGGGATACAGCGATACGATTGGCAACCTGATGATAGAAAACCATTATGTCGGATACAATGTCAGGGGAGAAGGTACATGGTTCCGGGATTCTGATAACACAATGATGTGGCCCGCCCCTGAATGTGATGGTGGGGGACACTGTCTCGGACAGCTTCTCGCAGGCGCTCACTGGGATATGTACGAATATCTCGGCAAAGACTATGTCGGATACCTTTATCACTTCGGCAGATATGGCCGTCCGCAGACTTTTATCGAGTGCGCTTTCGAGGAGATTCTTGTTGATGACGATGATGACGACTGGACAAACGGAACTCCAAACTACGATATCATCTATGAGTGTTACTACACCAATCACAATATCGAAGTTCCATACATAGATCCTCCAACCGGAATCCAACTGACACTCGTACCATCTGTTCCCGATATTCACGTTGGACAATTAGGTGGTAGTTTCAATTTCGATTTAACTATCGAAAATCTTGATTACGCACCGCGTTCATTCCATATCTGGGCTGAGGTTGAATTTCCCGGTGGGGGCAGTTATGGGCCTATCATTCCTCCGGGATACCTTTATCATTCGCCATACTATCTAACATGGGAAGCTGAACAGGTTTTCTCAATTCCTCTTGAGCAGCTTGTACCCGGCGGACTTTTGCCCGGAACATTTGAATATCATATTAAAGCTGGTGAATACGGCGGGGTAATTGATGACGACAAGTGGTTTAATGTAACGATTGATCCGTAGCTTGTATTTTTCAAATATTGACGTTACCTCAGGGCGTGGGCATAATCCTCACGCCCTGATTTTATTTATTATAATACCGTTGAGAAAAGTGATTTCCAACTTTGTGATTTCATGATTCAATAACACAAATTATCCGAGCCCCGAACGTTAGTGAGGGGTATCTGGCTATTGTTACTACCTCTCACTAACGAGCGTGTCGGGAAAGGTTGTTTTTATATCTCATCCCCCCCTTAATCCCCCCGCGAGCGG
>CBDURE010000058.1:0-20285 GCA_965369605.1 uncultured bacterium | reverse complement strand
GAGGGGATTGGAATAGCAGAGGGGATTGGAATAGCAGAGGGGATTGGAATAGCAGTGGGAAGTGGAGTAGTAGAGGGGATTGGAATAGCAGAGGGAATTGGAGTAGCAGTGGGAAGTGGAATAGTAGAGGGGATTGGAATAGCAGAGGGTTAAAACCCTCTGCTATTCTTAATTGTATTATCTCATTAATATATCCAGGGCAATCCTACGTACTCGCGCTTTCGCTGACGAAACCATTGACCTTATCGCCATCAAAAAATCCCGGTGATCCACCAGTAGTATCTGATGGATTTCCATTTTGAGGCGGTTTGTAAACTACGGTTTCTGATTGGCAGCCACCCGGTTGTCCCTGTTGAGTGTCGTGCTTGACGGTTATCGTGTAGATCGTATCACCGCTTGCATCTGTACCTTTCACGATGTTTGTAACTACAGCGACATGATGTCCGCCATCAATTTCAACATCATCGCCTGCGGCAACCGCAGCCATTGCAGCGTCACATTCCGCTTCTGTTGCTTCATGGCCAAGAGCAGGTGGGTCAGGAAACTGGTCAGTGTTGATATTATATCCGTTGGCGTTCATATGCTGATCCTTCTGTGTGGACCAATTTACTGGACAACCACCTGAATCTAATGCCGTTGGTGGAGTCCAACCTGTGGCGGGTTTCATCGAATCCGTACTTGTTAATTTACCCCACGGAGGTTCGCCTTGCGTATTCTGCAAATATTCAAGGCTGTTTGACACCGCAGCTGGGACACATTCGGCCTTGCCACAATCCTTGTTGGGGAAGTACGGGCCTACACATACTGCTGGTGGTCCTGCACCGCCTATTTTTGGGTTGTCCGGGAAAAATGGTGGCCAAAAAGAACTCGGAATTTTTCCAATATAACCTGTAACTACTCCTGTATATACATACGCAATTCCCATTGGAAGCGGTCCACTCAGCTGAATTCCATTATCAATACTCCAGCCTACATTATTAAGCATGCTAACATCAGTGCCATCCGGAACATTAAGGTCAAACGACAAATTAACAGAATGGATGAATCCTGGGCCCATCCAGGATACAAGTGGCATGTTTTGAATTACCCAGCCACCTTCAACAGTCAGGTTAAAATACTTAACTGCCGGATCATGCATGAAGTTAACCCTTACGTTTCCAAATGCTGAATCAGTTACCGTCACATCCTCGAAAGAGTAGTCAATCTGCTGAATGACTATCCAGCCGGGCAATCCTGTTACCACAGTAACCGGGAAGGTCTGATAGGTTGCGTATTCTATCATGTCATAGTTGACCAGTTCGACGCCATCAGGACTGTCAATCAGGAAGTCACGATCTCCGATTGTTCCCACCGCCCGTTCATCAGTTACTTTTACCAAACCTGTATATTCACCTGCCGTAAGCAATCCTTCGTTCATAATTGGAATATGATAAGCCAGCGGTGCGTTCGGCATACCGTTGCCGGTGCCGTCGTGAGCCAAACCATCCACCGCCGCTAAATTCATGCCAATAATTTCAACTTCCACTTCAACAATATTCGACGCAGCGAAAACATCAGTCGGATTTTCAAGGTCAGCATTAACAGTAGCTCCGATCTGCCAGTCGTAAACCAGAACAGTTACTTCAAATTCAGTTTCAGGATCGTTATCCGACCATGTGTTGCCAATCTCCGGGGGCATTTCAGCTTGTGGTGGAATTACGTCAATTTTCCACGGTGATTTACGATTAAACTCGGGATTGAAATACGCCGGGAGCAGCCTGTCCGCTTTGACAGCGCTGAAACCATAACCCATGGTTAAATAAAGTTCAAAACTGAGAGTTTCGCCCATTGTGAAAGGGAAAGAAACATCAAATTCGGTTTCGTCCCCCATTGCGAACTTGTTCCATGTGCTTTCACCAGTGATGCTGTCATCGACAACAAGCGCGTACGGAATAGCAGCGTTATCCTCAATGACATTCGCAAGTTCAGTGGTGTATCCATCCGGCTCGGATAGTGCATCCGAGTAAATAGAAACGCCTGTTCCGGTGTATTCTTGTGGCGTCTCCTCAACCGGAACCACCAGCATTGCGAGGTCGAAAACATCCAGGTCAAGACGATTCAGCGCGGTCGGGTCCTCATTTATATCGCCCTCATCAAACGGATGCCTGATATCGAAACTTACAATGAAATTCATTCCCTCCTGTCTCAACGTGCTTAGACTCAGGCAGTCGGGACAAGGGGCAGCTGTGAAAAATCCCATTCCGCTTACGATATAACTTTCGCCAATTGTCGAGGTACGTTTCGTGACAAGGTCAGCAGTCATTTTGTTTGGGTTGATTGCAAGGCTATATGCGCCAAACAACCCAATCGCATCAAGGGCATTGTTAACATCAGCCAGTCCTATGACCGGTACGCTGTCCGATAATCCTGCTGTGTTTTCAGGAGCGACAGGCGCATCCCCTGCTGAACATCCGATTAGAAACGCCAGCAGCGATGCAATCGTAATTATTGAGAAATACTTTGAGAAACACATGATTTCTCCTCCTGAGAGAAGTTATTGAAATCAGTAATTAAACTAAAACCACTAAATTATAGAAATTGGCATTACTTTCAAATAGGATATGTCTTTGCGGGAATATTCTATCTTAAAACGTGATTAGATTCAATTATGAATGGAATTCGCCTGAGTCGATTTGTTCATGCAAATAAACACTATGCAATCAACATTTTAGCTATTTGACCTTGACAATCGAAATCTCCTGCAGCACCATAACAAACTCGAAATATATTTTTTTTTAAGGAGATAAATAAAAAATGGCAGAACAGAAAGCGGAAATAGGAATTTTTGGTGGGAGCGGATTCTACAAGTTCCTTGATAAAGCGGAAGAGATTGTTGTTGAGACACCGTACGGCGCTCCGAGTTCACCTGTAACACTGGGAGAAATCGAGGGCAGGAAGGTCGCGTTTCTTCCCCGTCACGGAAAGGCGCATCAGTATCCTCCGCAGGCGATTAATTACAGGGCGAACGCATGGGCGATGAAGGATTTGGGAGTCAAGATGGTTATTGGGCCATGCGCATCCGGATCACTTCAGCCAAATATTAAACCCGGCGACTTTTCAATCTGCGACCAGTTTGTCGATAGAACCACGGGACGAAAGGACACTTTTTATGACGGGCCTATCACGACACATCTTTCGATGTCTGACCCGTACTGCCCCGACCTTCGTAAAGTGGCGATTAAGGTTTCTAGAGAGCTGGGAATTGTCGCGCATGATGGCGGAACTGTGGTTGTTATTCAGGGCCCCAGATTCTCAACGCGTTCTGAATCTAAATGGTTTTCCTCGATGGGCTGGGAAGTGATCAACATGACACAGTACCCCGAGGTTTATCTTTGCCGTGAACTCGACATGTGCTATTTGAATATCAGCCTTATCACCGATTACGATGTCGGCCTTGATGGTGATCCGAATATCCAACCGGTTACTCATCAGGAAGTTATTCGCGTGTTCACTGAAAACAACGAGAAATTAAAAAAACTTCTGTTTGGCATTGTGCCAAGAATGCCGAAGGTTGAGGATTTAAAATGCGACTGCCAGGATTTAGTCTCGAAGAGTCGTTTTTAATTCCACTAGTTCTTTCATATCAATCAGATTTTTTGACATCTGCCAACGGCCATTTGCGAATGTCCCGTAATCCGCGCCACCCATTGCGGATGCGAACCTTACGGAACTGGCGTAAAACAGCCATTGCTCGACCCACATCCTCTCAATGGATTCGTTGAAAAGGCTGTCGTTGTGCTCAAGACCTTTTGCGATGCCCAGATTCCAGGCATTAATCATAACGTTGTTAGTTTCAAGAACAATTCCATTTGTTGTAATAATCGTGTTTTCCAGCAGTTCGAAATGGCCATCAACCCATCCGGTTGAGTGGCATGACAGGCATATCGCTTTCATGCGATCTCTTCTAATACGCTGCTCATCGGGGCTAATCAGGAAATTGGATGCCAGTTTTGCATCCAGATCAACCGGAAGTGGCAGTCCTGATGGTGAGACTATTTTTGATGTATCAGCATCTTTCGGATGCGGGATTGCGAAAATCGGGCCAAAGATTCTGTGTGGCAGACGGTCGTTCATTCTGTGAGTTCTACGGGCGATTATCTCTCCATCCGGTGATGCAATCTCGCTTACGTGGCATGTCGCGCATGTCGGGGCGGTGAAATCCTCTCCAACTGTCCAGGGAACATTTTTGAAATTCCAATCATCAGAATTGGATTGATAGATATTTCCGTGCTTGCTGACTTTGTAAACCTTTGCGGCGGGAACATCGGGACCGGTATGGCATTCCGCGCAAGCTTGTGGTGTACGAGCGGTTTTTATGCTGAAGGCATGGCGCGGATGGCATGATGTGCATGCGCCAATACTGTTGTCAGGATTGATTCGCCCGACTCCCTGATTGGGCCAGCCGGTTAAATCGGGAAACTGCATCGGTCCCATTTCTGTTTCCCTTGGAACCAAACCGGTGGATTTAACAATAGTCCCGTGGCAATACAGGCAGGAATCGGCGTACGTTAGATCTCTCTCACGCTGCGATTTGAATAAAGACATATTTGTCGCCTGATTTACAAGGTCGAGATAGAGCGGATTGTTCATAAGGTTGCCGTACGCATTCGCCATGATGTTCTCTGAATACTGCTGCCTTTCCTCCAGATGGCAAAGCGCGCAGTCGTTGGGTGTTACAACGGTATGAACATCAAAACCGTTATGCGGGAAAGTATCATTATGCAATGCCGGATTAAGGGTGTGGCATTCCGCGCATCCGGTTACTGTCTTGGGAGATTGAGATGCGTTTTCGTTATGCTTCTGTGAGTGACGAGAACTGCGCCAATCAGCGACAATTCCGGGTGTTACAATCTCGTGGCATGACAGGCAGGTTTGTGTATCATCACTAAGCTGTTGTGTTTCCGATGCTGATTCAACATGCGGGATTGAGAGAATGGTCGCTATTAATACTGCAATTGCGATAAGAGTTAGAGGTGATTTCATTTCATCCCCCTTGAAATAAGTAATGAGATTTCCAGCGGTTCAGTATACAAGAAATTCTGAGTTGTTTCTCTATTTGTGTGGAAAGCGTTTCACGTTCCCTGCCCCCTTCGATGATACTCCGGCTTGTCAACGAGACGGGGGCGACATAGCTGGTGGGAGGGAACTGTTGAAAAAGGTTGTTTTTATATTCCATCCCCCCCTTAATCCCCCCGCGAGCGGGGGGAAATATTTTTGCATTTGCATACGATATACACGGTCTATACACTTGCGAAGGGAAAAGACAACATTCTCCCTCCCCGCTCGCGGGGAGGGCTGGGGTGGGGGTTTCTTGTTTGCAACGTCTTTTTCAATTGTAACCCGGTGTCCCTTCACCGCGGTGTCCCTTCACCGGGGCTTTGCGTGAGATAGCCACCTGTTTCCCCGGCAAAGGGATGCCGGGTTACGGCAAAGTGAGGTTTCTCAACAAGCCCGGGACACCAGCGCTACGAAAATATATGGTAAAATTAAAGTATCTGTATAAGATAGGATGGAGAATAAGATGACAGGAAAAACATCAGCAGCGATTTTTATTATTGCGGTATTCATTTGCCTTTTTTCATCATCGACGCTAATCGCAAATCCAATAACGCTGGAGGAATCGGTTCAAAGAGGCTGGGTTAGAACAACGGGAAATTCCGGTGCTGATACTGCGTTTGATGCCGCTCTTGATAAGAATGGAAATGTGTATGTGGTTGGCAATATTGGAAAAAAGGTTGCCCTGCCTGCTGAAATCACGATGAATAACAGTAAAACCACACACATTAACGGCCATGACGCCTTTATTGCGAAATATGATTCGAAGGGAGAACATCGGTGGACTAAAACACTGGATGGTACTTTTGTATCCGCTATTCAGATTTCCATTGACAAATCAGGCAATCTTTATGTAGCGGGAAAATTCAGGGGGACATGCGATTTTGATCCGGGTGATGAGGTCGAAAACAGAACATCGCATGATTTCAAAGGCGGAGATGCCTGGGATTATTTCGTGTGTAAATTCAACTCATTAGGACACTATACCTGGGTGACCACATTTGGTGGAGATGATTCAATTATCAAGAGCGATATTTCGATGGAGATTGACAGTTCATCGAATGTGTATATCGGCGGCTGGTCTACCGGCAATCTGGAATTCAATCTTGAAACCGGACTTGAGCAGTTTCCGGCAATCGGGAGAGATGATATATTCGTGTGCAAAGTTAATTCAGAGGGGAATATAGACTGGGGTAAACGATGGGGAAGTGAACACAGAGACAAGTTTAGTGATATCGCTGTTGGCAGTGACGGCACAGTATATGTTGCCGGCACAACATACGGGATGTCAGTATTGAATAAAGACAATGGTTCAATCGAAGTCAATGCGGATAAAACAAAGCGAGCGTATTTGTGGCGATTGAATTCAGATGGTGAATTTGAATCGCAGTGGTCGTGGGATGAATCATTTGCTTTTTACAAGTGCAATCTCTTTCTTGATAGAAAAGACAACCTTTATATGTCAAGTTGTTTTAAAGGGCAATTCGATGTAAATCCAAATGGTGGGGAAGAAATAATAACAGCAACAGGCTCTACTGACATATTTATCACAATGCTTGATAAACAGGGTGATTTCCAGTGGGTTAAAACCTTCGGTGGTGATGAAAATAACATGGCAATGGATATCTCCGTGGATAGAACGGGATTTGTTTTTGTCGCGGGATTGTATGGTGGCAACGGTGATTTCAATCCGGGCAATGGAACCGCTGAAATGACAGCTGTTAACGATACTGACCCCTTCCTTTGCAAATTCACTCGTGATGGCGATTACAAGTGGAGCAGGTCATGGAAAGGCGATGGTAAATTAACTGTTTTTTCAATTACGACTGATCCAAACGGGAACGTATATCTGTCCGGGCGATATTCAAATACAATTGATTTCGCACCGGGACCGACAAATGACACTCATACAGCATCCGGTAGATCAGACGCATTCCTATGCAAACTGACACCGCAGGGGAAATATCTGGGGTGGCTGGATTTTTAATCAATATGTTATTACAAATGTGAAAAAGCAGCAGAGGGTTAAACTTGTCTTTCGACATTTCAGGTTGCCTAAACGCCATTAAACCGGGTGCTCGTCACCGCCCATACAGGCGTCTCGGCTTTACGGGTGTTTGTGCGAAGTTACGCATTTCACCCACAAATCACAAAAAGACGTGATGTGTGGGCGGCACCCGAAAGTTGTCAGGAGAATGGTAAGTTTATAAAGCGACATGCTTTCCCGACAGGCTCTAAAACCCTCTGCTATTTTTTTCATTCAAACGTGCTAACTTACTAACTTACTAACCTGCTAACCTATCAACTTACTAACCTACTAACGTGCTAACTTACTAACCTGCTAACCAATTATCAATACCCGCTGCTAATGACAATTAAAACTTTGTCGATTTTACCGTCCGGCTCCTCTTTAACAGTTCCCTCTTTTGCCAGAAGGTCGTTGTTGATTTTATCCGTGTTGCTGTCATTGCCGCCAAATCCCATGAGTTGGTAACCGATTACATTCACCTTTTCATCATCATAGATGGGAACATACATGAAATTGCCGGGAGTGCCGGGGAATCCGCAGTCAATCATGGGGACATCTGTGAATGCATTATTCGGGAAAGCGTGCATATAGCCATCAGTTATGAGTTGTTCAGCGCTTTCGGGATATTTGCCACTATAATCGACAGAATATCTTTCAATCCCGATTTGAATGCTATGCACGGCGCTTTTGACTTCCGCCTCTTTTGCCTTAAATATGTATTTCATATTTTCCTTTAAGCCCATAATCATTCCCTCTATGCTTACATGGTACACAAGCGAATAGATGGAACGATTCATCGCGCAACTTAACCGGACACCATCCGGTGTGTGCGACCTTTCAAATCGAACAGATCCCCAATCCTCGCTTTCAATCATTTCCCTTATTTTGCCTTTGTGAGGGCCATCACCAGTCATCATTGTCATCGTGGAGAAAGCGTCATCGGGAATTATTTCTATGAATTTGTCAACGTTAAATGTAATCATGCCGTTCATGACTGGCGGCATTACCGATGAATAGGCTGTTCGCTTTGGATTAAGCACATGATCAGCAAGCTGCTCCAGTGTTTCAGTATCTGTCGCCATTACGAAGTAGTATTTATCGATTATGAAACTCGGTTCGATATCACCCGGAATGTCCAAATCTGAATATGTAACGACATCAAAGCTATGCCACTTCGATTTCTTTTTAGTAGCTTTGTTTTCCTCTACGAAAATGTTATCCATTATTCCGGCGAGCATTTTCATATCCTTTTGGGTTATATTCTCAGCCATTGAGAAGATCAAACCGCCTTTGATTACGGGTTCGCCCATTATAGGAATTTCCACATCGCTGATGACAAGGTTCATTTCATCGCCGATTAGTTTTTCAGCTTTTTCAAAAGCGTCGTGGAAAAATTTGCAATTACCGCATTCTTTCTTCTTTTCACCAGGTTTGCACTGTTCCTTGAAGCTGTGAATCATGTTAATTACGTCAACCGGTTCCATTAGTGTCAGCCAGGCGAAAGTTTCCCGCTCGGGAATCAACGCCCGTACCATCGACATCTTCGGCTGCGCCTGAATGAAATCATTTATGGCGCCTCGTTCAGCCAGTGAATCCTGAAATTTGACCAGCGCTTTTCCAAAAATCCGCTCCCTCTCAAATCGGCAGTCGAAAGTGATATCCTCCAGATCGCAAAGCCCGGAGGTCAGCAGTTTCTGATAAATCTTCTCAATTTCAGCAGACTGATCTTTGCTCAGGCCGGTTGTGTCGAAGATTCTATCAACGTAGGATTTGATTACACTCAAATCCACTTTCAGATGATATGAATATTCAAGAATGGGGTCATCAAGTTTCTGCGCCTGTGCATCGGGGGGAAATAACGGCAGGATAAAAACGAGCATAAGCAGTAGTGATTGTAGAATTCTCTTTGTTAAAAACATGGCAGTTCACCTCTTTGGGAATATTTAAATCGTGTTAAGTTTGTCAAAGAGACAAATTTATGTCAAGCGTGGGGTTTTTCTTGAACCGTCATCGCGTTATAATATCTGTCCTTTTAGACAGGATTGTTATTTGAATTTTACAATTTTCAGGAGTATGACAATGGCAAAGATATTCCCGTTCAGAGGCGTTCATTACAACGTAAGCACCGTTGGCGATTTAAGCGATGTTGTAACGCAGCCGTATGACCAAATCAAGAAAGACCTTCGCGAGAAGTATTACGAGCAGAGTAATTTCAGTTTCGTAAAAATCATCATGGGCAGGCCTGAACCTGTAACTGAGACAGAAAACGTTTACACGCGCGCGGGTGATTATCTTAGCGAGTGGATGAGGGACGGCGTTCTGATTCGCGATGACAAACCCGCTCTTTATGTATATCATCAGGAGTATATGGTTGATGGAGAATCCGAACCCCGCGTGAGAAAGGGATTCATTCCGCTGGTCGAATTGCAGGAGTACGGGAAAAAAGTCCGGGCGCATGAGAAAACTCTTGACGCTCCCAAACTGGACAGGTTCAATTTGATGCTCACAACTGAGGCAAATACCGGAATGATTTTCATGCTCTACAGTGAACCTGAACGTGAAATCAACAAAGCTCTTGATGAACAGATAAATGGCAAGGAGCCTGACCTTCTCGCGACTGATGAAATGGGGTCGATTCATAAGGTTTGGGCTGTTACCGATGATGCGACAATCAAGCGGGTTCAGACATTAATGGAGCCGTTGGCGTTATTTATCGCGGATGGCCATCACCGCTACGAAACCGCGGTCAATTTCAAAAAGCACATGCTGAAAGAAAAAAGAACGTTTTCTCAGGAGACTTCTGAGAATTTTCACAACTGCATGCTGACTCTTGTTAATGTGGATGAACCGGGGCTTACAGTCCTGCCGACACATCGCCTTGTGCATGATGTCCCGCTGGAACTGATGGAGAATCTTGTATCAAAAGCGATGGAGTATTTCTCCATCGAGCATTTCCCGCTTTCCGTTGGTGATGATACCGCTGTACAAAGCGTACTGGATGCCATGAAAGCGCGAAAGCACGATGAACATCTTTTTGCAATGTATATCAGAGGCGAGGATGAAATCAAATTGCTGTCGCTGAAGAATGAATCCGTGATGAACGAGATGGTCAGCGAGTTTTCCGATGAGTGGAAGAAACTCGACATCGCGATTCTGCATACAATACTACTGGATAAACTGCTTGGCATTAATGCGCAAAAACTCGCGGATAAGACCAATGTGGATTATCTTCGTTCACCGTTTGATACGCTGAAGAAAGTCAAAGAGGATGAAAAATACCAGTGTATGTTTCTTGTTAATGAGACAGGAGTCGAGGAAGTAAAGAAGGTCGCGCTGCATGGCGAGAAGATGCCGCAGAAATCGACTGACTTCTTCCCGAAACTTCTCAGCGGCATGGTAATGAATAAAATGATTCTCGATTAATTATGAAACAGGATTTTCCTCACATTTGTAAAATAGTAATCGACAGCATCATGCTTGTCGGACGGCATTACTATCTCTATTTCATTCCGTTGATATATTTCTTCATCGCGTCCATTGTATTTATGATAATAGGACTCGTGGGGTTATCCGTCGTAACGGGCATCACCGTGTCAAGTTTGGTTGCAACTGAAAATTTCTCACAGGCAATCGCTGTTCTGTTTTCAGGATATGGATTCGCGTTTTTGCTTTCATTAATCCTGATTGGCGGATTTGTAACCGGCTATGTCGGCGGGTTGGGGCAGATGCTCAAAGGCTTGTTGACAACCGATAGAATCAGTACATCGGAGTTCATCAACGGAATATTCAGGCATGGGCCAAGGTTGCTTTTAGGGCTTGTGGTTTTTTCCATTATTATCGTGCTGCCGTTTATCTGGGGAATTGACAGGCTGTTAAGCATGTATGGGATATTCGATTTCGCCACAATGGAAAGCGGGTGGAATCACTGTTTGCGTGATTCAATCGGGCAGGCTCACTCAGGGATTGTGTTTTGGACATACGTGATGCAGATTATTATCGCCTACATTCTCAGCCTCTGGTGGGTGATTTCAATTTCCGAAACGCAACATTTTGTTTCGAGTTTCATAAAAAGCGTTGTTTTTGTATTTAAGAATCCGGTTGGCAGTATCGTTGTCATTCCCGGATGTGTTATTGCGTTAACGGTCGCGGCATTCATATTCTCGAACTTGTTTGGCGTGATGGGGTTATCGTATGAACTGGGCTGGCTTGTCGGACTGTATCTTTTGTTGCCGCTTGTTTTTGTAATCATTCTTCAGTTTTATGATCCGAGGTATATTCCCGCTGAGCGATAATAAATAGGAATAGTAGAATGGAATCTTAGTAACCTGGAATGCCTTTATAGAGAACGTGAATCATTTCTACAATATTGGCAGGCATTCCGGGGTTTAGCATATCTAGCCACCACCCCGGCATGCCTGATTTACATTATAGAAAATTGTCAACTATGCACGGGACGGCATGACCGGGTTACGGTTCATTTTATTTTGTCTGCCTTTTTCAACAGCCTTAAGGCTGTCCGCGTTCCGCATTTTAACTTACTAACTTACTAACCTGCTAACTTACTAACTTTTTAACCGTTTTCTATTTCTCTTCGAGAACGCCTTCGAAACAGCCGTTGATGCTTATGTTGTCAATAATAACTCCAGCATTTTCACCGCATAAACCGGTGCCACTAACATTAGACCGGCTCGCGGCGGTGTATTGGAACCTGAACATGATAGGATCCGCTGCGTATGCCGAAATATCAACAGTCGCGGATGAACATTCGCTGGCAGTGATTGGAGTCATGATTTCAATCCAGGGGCCAGCACACAAGTTTAATGAAACATATAAATGAAGAGAGCCGTCAATCGCCATATTGGAGCAGTAGTCAAATTCAAATACGCTGTTTGAGGATTCGGGCAGGATGATCCCCGGGCTGACAACGTTGTAATCCGCATTTTCGCGAGTGTCGTCCATTGTGTCGCAGAAATCCATGTCGCTGCCTGTGGAGAGGAATCCGGGTGATATGTCGCCGCAGGTGAATTCTATTTTAGCCGCGCAACCCCAGAGGAAATTTCCGTTGGGCCAGACACCGTCATCGGTGTTGGGCAGAAGGCATCCGCCGGAGCCGGGATTCATAGGGTCGTCAGAATTCCATCCCTGGCATTCGTAAGTTCCGTTGTCAGGTCCCGGGCAATCGCTGAAATCATAGAACAGTTCCTGATTCGTGCAGGAGCCGGATGTAACGGTGATTGTAACGTCATCGTAAAGCGCGAGAGAACCAGAATTAGCCGAGTATGCCAGAATGTAACCGCCGTAATTGCCTGCGGATGCGCCCATCTCGTTGACCAGATTCGCTTCCCATGTGGTTGGATTCAATTGAGAAAAGTCCACAAGCGATGCGCCAGCGATTAACGGACAGTATAACTGGACAGCGTTTGTGTCGCCTTGCCAGTCGAGAACGGTTATCTCGACATGCGCTGATGAACCAACGGAATCGTTAAGCGCATCCTGAGTGAAACCGCTTATCTCGTACGGCTCCTCGCAGTTGCCGGGATAGGAGGCATCCACCGCGAATGTTACATTTGGATTCCCGCCGGGAATTGTAACTTGCAGATTTTCAGTATGGTTTGTTACCCCGCGGAAAATGCGGTTTGACTCGCTTTTCGCGAAAGCCTTGAACGGATTGATTGGCAGTTCTTGCGGGATGTCATATAAACTCGTCCAGTCATCCGCGTTCAGGAGGAAGTGTCCGGCACTGTCAGTGAAAATGATTAAGCGGACATCATAGCCGGAAAAAGCGTACGGGTTGGAAATAGTGAAATCGACATCAACAACCTGGGCTACCGGGTCGTATGAATTGACCACGATTCCGGGCGCGGGAATCAGCGATGTTATATTGAAATGCGCGCACGCTGTACGGTCTGGCTGCGCGTTGATTATCGCGCCGCTGGCAGTGTTGGAAAAATCAGCGGTCCATATTCCCCACAGTTCCCTGTTGGTATCGCCGGCATCGGCTCCGGTAACCGGGAGTTCGAAATCACAGGTTGTATCTTTGGGAGTAATCGGCGCGATTGAGTCGTCCGAACATCCGCTGAAAATCATTAGAACGAGAAATATCATTGCGATTGAGATTGTTCTTGTCATGGCAAATACCTCTTTTGTCGAGTTTGGTAATGATAATTACAATATATTTATAGCCAATATTGTGTAGGAGTATTGTATCAGGAAAATTGCGATAAGTGAAATATGGTTTATAATGCGAGTCTCTATGTTTAGATTGTCGTGTCACCAAGAGGCATCTTATGGTCAGGAAGATAGTTATATTAACTTTGATATGTTTTTCGTTACTTACTTGCGCGGCGTATGCGGCAGTGGGTCAGCAGGATGCGGAAGTGCCGCAGGATGCAATGTCGGGTGATGTTCTGGATGCTGCCACTGCTCAACAAGATTCTGATAATTCTGTTCCTTTGGATGAGTATAAAAAATTCATTGAGAGGGAAATCGACCAACAAAGGCAATTGATAAATATATTCATTGTTATTATTTCAATCATCATAGGTATTCTTGCGATTTTCGTCGCAATTTTCACAATAATATATAATTCAAAAATATCTCAAATCGAGCGGTTGGCTGAAAGAGAATTAAAACGTGTTGAAGAGATAAGGAAAAAAGCGAAAAAAATTGTTGAAGAGGACATGCAGTTAGAATTCGAAAACCTAAAAAAAGTTATCGAAATAGAGATCGCAAATGTTAAGAAATATGTATCTGTATTTCAGCAGATTAAAGAGAAAAAACCTGATGAAAAACTGACTCCATTTTTCAAGAAAGAAATCGAGGACGTTGTTGAGGATATCGATAAGATTCCTACTGATAGAAGAACAGCTTATGATTATTTTATCATGGCATTTGAAGAGGAAAATTTAGAAGATAAAATCAGACTGTACTCAAAAGCAATTGAACTGAATCCTGATTATTCAGAAGCATATAACAACCGTGGTGTTGCATATCGTAAAAAAGGTGAATATGACCGTGCCATTCTGGACTTCGACAAAGCTATTGAACTGAATCCTGATGGTGTTTTGGCATATTTCAACAAAGCATGCGCACTTGCGATGAAAGGGAAAAAGGAGGAAGCATTAGACAATCTTGAAATTGCCGCGAATAAGGGATATAAGGACATCAAACTTGCTCGAACGGCTAGAGACTTGGATAGTCTGCGAGATGATCCGCAGTTTGAGGTAATCATGAAAAAGATTGAGGAGAATGTTAAGGGCAAGTAGCGCATTTTAACCATGGGCAAAAAGGGTTAATCCACGCAAACCCCGGCGAGGGGACGCGTGGGTACAGTTCCTTATTTGGTATTTATATGACATGAATTGTAAGTGAATATTGAGTCGTTCTATCCGTAAAAAGGGGACAGTCCACATGAGGCTTCAAATCTGATGTTATCAATACACTATGCTGTAAACCCTCATTTATACTGTATTTATTCACCTGGTTGGGACAGTCCCCTTTTTACTACCATTGTGGAGTATTCTATGTTTTTTCTGGATTTGTCTTTTTTCGATTTAATTTATCCAGACAGTAGTGAACATGCTCACCTGCTAACTTTCAAACTTTCTAACATGCTAACTTACTAACCTGCTAACTTTCTAACTTACTAACTTTCTAACTCTAATAAATTACGATTGCGATTTCGTCCAGTTGGGCGGATGTGCCGGTTGGCTCGTCGAGGTGGAGGAATTGGATTGCTATGTATGGGTCTAATGGGTTGCCGTCGAGGTTTAAATCGCCTCCCCAGAGGTAGATGTGCGGCTCGGTGGCGAATCGCCATGAGTTGTTTCCCGTGGGGACATCATCGAAAAATGTTCGGATGTCATCGTTGTCTAAATTGTATGCGGTGAAATCTCCAGTTGATTCGACCGATGACCACTCCAGTTCAGATGGCGTAACCCAGCCGTATGTTGGCTGCGTTGAGCAGGTGCCGAAAAACATTTCATCCTCGAAACCATCCTCTACGTTGAAATAGATTGAACATTCGAGATGGCGGACATCCGAATCGGGGACATCCCAGGTTTGTTTCGTAATGCCAATCCAGCGATTTGTGTAGCCGTCATAGTCGGGAAGTCGCAGGTGTTTATCGCCGTGCGCGGATTCGGTTGATGTTACGACATAAAAGCGGTGATCGTAGTTGGCGACATTTCGCTCGCAGTTACCGAACCAGCCCTCGCCGTCGTTGTCGTCATCGGCGAGCGTTTCGAAACCGTTTATTGCGATAAACGCCGGCTCGCAGGTGTCATATTCGGATGCGGGATTGTCAATTTCCGTACGCGCGCGGATTTCGTAAGTCAACCCCTCGATAAAATGATTCGATGGCAGATGCTCTGCGGGAACGATAAATTCGAGTTCCGTTGTGGCATCGACAAACTGCATATCGTTTTGCAATCCGTCTGTGGGATCGTTGTCGTAATAAATTGCGTATTGCACCGCAGACTGTTCAGGGCCCCAAACCAGAGTCCATGGATTTATTTCATCTATTGGGTAGCCGTAATCGTTGGGGATATCGCGGTTTACGGTGAGTTTCAAATTGCCGAATATTCCAAGGCAGTCATCTAACGTAACCTCACAAGTTGCGAAGATCGTGTTGTTTGGCGGGTTGCAGACATCGACCGCACGAAACGCCACGGTGTATGTGTATGGGTCAGTGGATGGGCAGTTCGGATTTGTGAAAACGATATCCTCGAAAATGCCGTCCGTGTTGAAAGCATCGACATTGAAAAGGCCGTCATAATCCCAATCAGCCTGATAGGATACGATTGGGTTTCCGCCGTTGTCGCTGATTGCCGTGACTGCAAAATCAATCGACTGCCCGTTATAAATGCCTGTTACGGGGCATGATGGTTCAATTATTTCACCGGTGATTGGTCCGCAGCAGATATCGACATTCACATCGCAGGTCGCGAAGACGGTTACATTCGCCGGATTGCAGCTGTCGGTCGCGCGGAATGCGACTGTGTATGTTACGGGAATATTTTCAGGGCAGTTCGGATTATCGAAACTGATATTCTCGAACTCGCCGTTGTAATTGCTGTCGTCAATATCGAAAGTTTCGCCGTCGTAATCCCAGTCTGCTTCGTACCATGTGATCGGGTCGCCGTGATTCGCGCTGGATGCGGTTACCACGAAATTGTACGGGTTTCCGCTGACAATTCCATCCGCGGGACAGGTTGGTTGCAGCACCGAGCCTGTGATCAATCCGCAGCAGGAATCTACAACGATCTCACATGTCGCGAATATCTGCACGTTTGGCGGGTCGTTGGCATCGGTCGCGCGAAAAGCAACAAAATAGGAAACAGGTGTTGGGTCAGGGCAATTCGGATTTGCGTACGGGCCGCATTCGGTGAAAATGCCATCCGTGTTTTCAGCATCGATATCAAATGTTTCGCCATCGTAGTCCGTATCGATTTCATAAAGGACAATCGCCTCCCCGCCGGGCGGGTTGGATGCTGTAACCGTGAAATCCTGAGTTTCGCCATCGACAAATCCGGTTACCGGACATTCAGGCGAAAGGACTTCACCCGTGATTTCACCGAATCCGGTTGATGATTTTACTCCGATTGAAAATTCGCCGTACAGCGTGGTTGTGCCCGAACCCTCGGAAGTTGCAAGGATATAGCAGACATAATTCCCGGCTGGCGCGCCGGTGTTATTCAGAAGAGCATAAGTCCATGATGGCGCATTTGATTCGGTAAATGAAACGAGAATTTCATCCGTGATTGATGGGCAGTACATCTGGACTGCATTGACATCCTGCTGCCAGTCGTACACATCAACGCTGATCGTGCAATCAGAGCCAACAGTCTCGAACAGGTCTTTGCTCTGATGGAAATTTTTTATCTCAAACGGCTCATTGCAGTTTTCGGGGAATGAGGCGTCAATCGCGAATTCAATATTTGTAAAGCCATCGGGGAAAAACAACTGGAATCTTTGAGTGTGCTCGCTTAAACCCTCAAAGATGCGATTAGCACCGGTGTTTGAATATGCTTTAAACGGGTTAACTTCCGCGCCGCCGGGGATGTCATACAGGCCTGTCCAGTTATCGGCGTTTTTTAATCGGTTGCCGAGATTATCGGTGAAGACAATAACGCGGATATCGTAGGCGTCGAAATCGTATGTGTTGGTGATTGTCGTATCGACATCGAGAAGCGCGGTGAGCGGGTCAAAATTTATCACGGTAAAAACGGGCACGGGAATGTAGGAAGCCACATTCCAATGTTCCTGAATTTCGCGATTTGGGATTGTGGATAATTCCAGCGTTTCGGGATTGAATCCCAATGTCCACGCTCCCAGCATAACATGGCTGGATTGATTATTCTCACCGGAAACAATCGGAAGCGTTTCCTCGGGAACAGGTTCGTTTGGTGTAACAGAGGTCGAGCTGTGAGAGGAGCAACCGACTGAAATAACCGATAGGAAAATAAGAAAAAGGGAAATCCATAATACTCTCATTGTTCTCTCCATGTGACCGTTTTTACATGGGTATATCATATACTTAATAAGATTTAAAGAACAAATAGTATTATAGCAGATAAATGGTTAGTAAGTTAGTAGGTTAGTAAGTTAGTAAGTTAGAAAGTTAGTAGGTTAACAATCAGGAGGACTGTATAAGTTTGGATCGCTAAAGTTGGCAATACTGCGACATGAGTGAGGCTGTTTGCGTTTAACTTGTCAATATTGTGAGAGAGAAATAGTTAATTGCCCTCGACATTTGCGCCACCGCCGCCATCGAGATAGCCTAATCCTTTCAGCTGCTCAAGTGCGGATGGGTCGAGTCTTTGCGTTACGCCTTTTTTAGCTTCAGCTTTATCGAATGTCGGAATCGTTTTTACCGGATGCTTTTCAACGAAGTTCTCATCAAACAGGTCAAACCAGATTTTTCCGACCATGTCCTCGGCAATCGGCAATCCCATGAGGTAAAGAATATTGCGAGTGATATCCTTGATTGATTTATTTTCAGCCATGTTCCTGGAATAATCGCTGCGGCTTTCCGGTTTAACAGGTCCGCCCCAAATAGCGTAAACGCCCTCAAGCCGATGAACACCCCATAATGCATCCTTGCCGGTTCCCGCCTGGAAACCATGATCGCTGAGAATCATTATGACATCCTTCGATGGATTTGTTTTTTTCATCAAATCGCCAAGCCACTTGTCGGCGCTGATGTAGGCCTCATCGATTGCATTAACAGCTTCCTGCTCGACCAAATCAGCATTGTATAATCCTGAAAAACGATCCTCAGGAGCGTTGCCATATTTGAAAAGCCAGGTTGGATGCTGCAAGCGATCGGTTAAACTGTAAACCTGGATATATAGATCCCATTCCCTTTCATCGAAAAGAAACTTCCCTACTCTCGATTTCATTTTCTCAGTATCAACAAGAAGTTCCTTGACAGCGGGAAGTAGAATAACCTCACGAACCGCCATCCAGGTTACCTCGACAACATACTGCCCGAACAACTTTGTCAATTCTGTCGCTAGAGCATCCGGGAAAGTGAAACCGATTGAGGGGTTATTCGAATCGGTGAAAAACGGGGTGATATAAATTATGAGGTTTTCACCTTCAAGCTGAATAGCCTTGAATTTCGCTAGGCCGACAACACCGGGCGCGAGCTGCACCGGGATAAAATCACTCCAGTCGTTTTCATATAATGTGGCAAGCGGAGTTTCTTTACCATGAAGAGGGAGAATATCGAAACGCCTTTCATCCTCATAATATCTGAAACGGGCGACTTCAATATCCTCGCCGTAAATAGTATTCAAATCAGACATGAGAACTGTCTCAAGCCATTTGTGTTTATAGATTTTACCTGCTGTCTTTTCGTTGTATTTATCCGCGAGAACATCCGAAACAACCAGTTTACCTTTGAAGCTGCCGTCCTCATCGAGTTTCAAAACCAGCGGTTCGTACGGAGTCAGCATGGTATCCATCGGCTCGGTGTTTAGAATCCAGCCGTAGTTGTTAATTGTCTGGTTGGGAATTGGAAATCCGCTTATCTCCTTGCCGAGAAACTCCTCGGGGGGAAACGTACCCGGAATGTTTATAACAGTTGAGCGCAGATTGTATTCACCAAGAATGTTCCAGAGAGCTTTTACCAATCGATTTACAGAGTAGCTGATATTCCAGTCGCCGATTCCATGTTTATCCGGCATTTTGCCTGTGAACATCGTTGTCCAGATTACAGGTGAACGCATGGGATGCATGCTTTCAAGCGTACCCCATCTCCCCTGCTGCATGACTTTTTTCAGGTTTGGCAGTTTGCCCTGTTCCAAAAGAGGGTCGATTACCGCCCAGTCAGCGCCATCGATGCCAAAAACCATTACGTTGTGCAGTGGTTTTATATCCTGCTCCCTTTCGACATAACCGCGATAGCTGGTTTGCTTCTTGAGCATTTCCGGTTGCGCCGCACGGTTTTGCCCAAACAACGGATAAAGGCATCCGACACTCAGAATGATTATCAGGAGATTTGCCATTGCTGTTTTAACGGGGGATTTAACTGGCGTTCCAATTGCAGTTTCGGTTTCTTTTTTTCGGAGGAAAAGATTGTAAAACCCAAGAAGAATAAGCCCTATCGCGGCTGCTGACAGTAGTCCGGCAAAGACGTACAGCAGGTAAACAACCGGCCTGGGAAGCATAATTAAATATCGCATCCCCTGATTTGCGATTTGATAGACATAGAAAGGAGTAATTGTGAAAAAGCCGAGCCAGAATCCAAATTTGAAAACCTTGCTTAGTTTGGTGAAAATCATTGAGATAAGAAACTCGCCAACGATGAAAGCAATTACATTGGGAATAATAAGCAGTTTGAAAAGGTTAATCAGGCTGTCCTGGTCTATGCTGTAGTAGTATGCCCACACGGCTGTCCCAAGAAGCGGCATTAGCAACAATATGCAAAAACTACTCATGTTCTTTTTCGCTGACATACATCACCTTTGCTTGTAATCGAAAAATGCTCGTTATATCCCCACTAAATATACTACATTAATATCGTTTCATTTGCAGATATGGATACAAAATTTTTGATTGCATCATCGCGCCGCTGGTGTCCCGAGGATGTTGAAAAAGCATCAAACTTTGCATATTCCGTAGGGGCGCTGCTTGCTGCGCCCTGAGTTGCGTACCG
>CBDURE010000057.1:0-20350 GCA_965369605.1 uncultured bacterium | reverse complement strand
TAAGGCGAAGATATCCGCCATATCATTTTTCTCGTATACGCTCTATATCAGATCGGGGTTGACTCAAATATTATCAGATGATTTGAATCAGAGGAAAAAATGGATTCCCGATTTCTCGGGAATGACGAATTTTTTGTTTTATTCGTACCTGGCACCAATTAAAAATTTAAAAAACCGGACTGTTGTGCCCGGTTTTGAAATTCAATTTTGTTCTAATCTCTACCACTCACCCGATGGATTCAACTTGAGCAGGAATGCATCGTAACTGCCATTGGATGTTCTTTCGGTTATACCTGAACCCGGCTCGAAATCCATGGTGTCAAAAAATCCGCCGATCGAATAAATATATCCCGATTCATCCGTTACTGCACCATATCCTTGTTCATAGCGAGTGCTGCCTGCCGTATATATCCAGGTGAATTCGCCAGTTGTATCCAATTTCAAAATGTAGATATCAGACTCACCCAATGAAGTTTTTTCAACTACACCGGGTCCAGGATCGAAATCACAGGTGGAATTGAAACTGGAGTTAATAATGATATTGTTTGCGTTGTCAGTTGTGATTAATGGAGTGATATCTGAGTTAATGTAACCATAGGTTTTAGTGAAAATGTAATTTCCCGCTGAATCATATTTCGAGATGAACACATCCGAATCACCATTTGAAATGTGGAAATCCTCACCTGTTGATGGGTCGAAATCCACCTCGTCTTTAAATAATCCTGCAACAATAATATTTCCCTGTGAGTCAACAGTGATGTCGGTTGAATAATCAGTTTCTGTCCCCCCAAAGGTTTTCAAGGATTGGAATTCGAGAGAACTATTGTATTCAACAATGAATCCATCATACCCTCCGTTACTTGTTCCTTCATATATTCCTGCGCCAAAATCAAAATCTACGGTTTCCTTGAAAAGACCTGCCAGGAAAACTTCATTCGCTTGATTTGCCGCTATGCCGTATGGCATTTCAGATAATTCGCCACCAAAAGTCCCATTATTGAGGAGGTTACCATCAAGATCGAAAGATGAAAGCCATACGTCATCATAACCGTTTGATGTGCGGTTAAGGATACCTGGACCGGGATCAAAATCTGCTGTTCCAGAGAATCGACCGGAAGCGAATATTATGGAATTGCTTACAGTTAAGCAATCAACAAAATTATTCATTTCACCGCCCCATGTATTAACCCATAGGAAATTGCCTGATGGATCCAGTTTAAGTATATAGCTGTCAGCCATTCCTGCACTAGTGGCTTCGACAACTCCAACGCCCGGATCAAAATCAACGGTTTCACGGAAAAATCCACTCACGTAAATATTTCCCGATGCATCAACTGCGACACCGTAAGTACCGTCATATCCAGCGCCACCCCATGTTTTAACCCAATGGAATGTTCCCGCATCAGTATATTTAACAACGTAAACATCATATCCTCCGTTAGATGTCGCAGGCACGACCTGGGGCCCTGGATCAAAATCAACTGTTCTATTGAATATACCAGCCACAAAGAGCGAATCACCCTGACAGCAAATTTTTCTTGAGTAATCAGCTTCAACTGCACCCCACGATTGTACCCATCCCGGTTCAGTTGCTTCCTCGCCAACATATATCGAAACCTGGTCGTAGAGGGAAATTCCCGATGAATACCCGATTACATATCCAGTATAGGCGCCAACTCCGACTCCGTTTGCATTTGTGATTGTTCCTGTCCATGTGTTGCCTGAATCGAAACTCAATGGGACGGTTGTTACTCCGGTTATTACCGGGCAATAGAGAAAGACAGATTGAACATTATTCTGCCAGTCAAAAACATCAACCTGCATTTGGGCATTAGAGCCGACTGTGTTATAAAGGTTGCCGTGTGAGAAATTCTCCATCTTGTATGGTTCCTCACAGTTAGAGGGGAATGATCCCTCAAGCGCAAATGTTACATTTGGATTTCCGCCGGGCAGGTAAATTAGAAGTGTTTCAGTCGCGTTGGATAATCCGGCAAAGACTCTATTTGTTTCACTTTTATTGAATGCTTTAAACGGATTAATCGGAAGGCCTCCCGGATTTTCATAAAGGTCAGTCCAGCCATCCGGATTCATAAGCATGTGGCCAAGAGTATCGGTGTAGATAATCATTCTGATATCGTACGCATCAAAGGCATACGGATTTTCAATCGTTATTTCAGCTTCAACAATCCCCTCTGTGGGATCGAAAGAAAGAATATCGATTTGCGGTCCCGGGATTAGAAGCGTAATATTGAAATGTGCATCTATTCCACGATGAGGATTGATCTTAACTGTGTTATTCTCAATATCAAACTCAGCATCCCACATACCCAGAAGGTTGCTATTATCTGCATTCTGCTCACTGGCTGGAAACTCATTCGGAGTATCCGGGGATAGGGGAGTATTGTTAGAACTGGAACATCCAGCAAAAATAATCAGCGAAATGAAAAGCAACATAAACGCGATTCCGGTTAAACGCATAATGAACCTCAGGATGTAAACAGATTTAATTGCGAAAAGTTAAGGAGTAAATAAATCCCCCATCATCCATATCACTCATAAATACAAGTCATATAACTAGAACAGTTTATCAAAATTTGAGGTGATGTTCTAGTGCTTGTATTGGTAATTGGTACCTGGCGCCAAAAATAGTACGGGATAATTAGGGAGATAATTAGGTCAGACACCTTTTTCTTCGAGCATTAATACTGGCTTTAGGAAACTTTTAAAAAAGCGGTGTTGTTGTCTTTTAGCATTATTGCTGAGTTGTCCTCTTTTATCCCAGTGCGACATCAAGAATCATCATGACCGTGAAACCGACCATTGCTCCCATGGTCGCCAGATCAGCGTTACTATTTCGATGCGATTCAGGAATTAGTTCCTCCACCACAACAAAAATCATAGCGCCTGCGGCAAATGCGAGTGCGTATGGCAGTATGGCTCGCATTGAGATAACAAGCATTGCTCCAATCACTCCAGCTATTGGCTCAACTATACCGGATGCCTGTCCGTACATGAATGCTTTTGTCCGTGAGAATCCCTCTCGGCGCAGTGGAAATGCAACAGCCATCCCTTCCGGGAAGTTTTGTATTCCCATGCCAATGGCAAGGGCAATCGCGCCACCAATCGATGCTGATTCCATTCCGTGCGCCACTGCTCCAAATGCGACACCGACAGCAAGACCCTCAGGTATGTTATGCAGAGTGATAGCTAGAACAAGCAGTACACTTCGCTGCCAGTTGGTTTTAATTCCCTCCGCATGTTCCAATTCCAAACCCAGATGCAGGTGGGGAAGAATTTTATCTACTAGAAAGAGGAATGCACCACCAGCGAGGAATCCAATAGCTGCGGGTTGCCATGCGCCTCCTGACATCTCAATTGCCGGCGCTAAAAGAGACCAGTAGCTTGCAGCTATCATTATTCCAGCTGCGAATCCAAGCATGATATCCATTAGTTTCTGATCTACGGTTTTGACGAAAAATACAAGCCCGGCGCCAGCTGCTGTTAAGGCGTAAGTGAACATAGTGCCAAACAATGCCTGCACAACCGGACTAAACTGTATGAGATATTCTTCTATCATAATTAACACAAGGGGACAGGCACCTTTTTAGGCCGCATTATTACTGACTTTTATCATTTTTTCTTCGGACGACCTTTCTCCCGTGCCTTTAATTCACGCTTGATGATCCCCGAAATCTTCTTCACGAACTTGGCATCTCCGCATGGAACTCCGGAATGAGTTCGCTTCCTGATCCTCTCGACCACCTCCGGATCAGGTACCTCTGACAGTACCTCCGACCAGCCATCCAATGCACCCGCAAATTTCCCACGCGACACCAGTACCGGGTCCTTCCGCAATCCGCAGTGACAAGCCGCGCTACTCCACGTATAGTCCTCCGCTCGACTCACGATCCCCGCCCTGACCGGATTATGTTCCACGTAGCGAACGCAAGCCCACAGGTGAGGCTCGTCCAGGGCGGTCGAGAAAAACCGTCCCTGCCAGAGAACCCCGCTCCATCCGTTTCGCTTATTCACCGACTGGGTATGACGGAATTTCGTTGTATGGAGAGTTCGAGCCAGACTATATTCGGTTCGCGGGATCGCTACGATATGAACGTGGTTGCTCATAAGGCAGTAGGCAAGGATATCCATCTCATGAAACGATGAGTAATACTCAAGCCAGTTGAGGAAATTTATTCGATCATCGATCGTGAAGAATACATCCTGTCGACGGTTCCCCCTGGTCGTTAGGTGATACCCATATCCTGGAATTACTATTCTTGCTATTCTGGGCATGCCGGAATTGTAACATATCAGTGTTTATCGGTCAATAAAAAGTGCCTGTCCCCTTTACCACCTTTACCACCTTATTCTGTCATTACTAGAATAGCTATACTCCTCAGAAAGGGAATCCGTCGCATAGAAGCAAATAGAAATAAAGCACAGAAAGATAAAGTATCCCCTCATTTGTTCTCATCTCCTTTTGTTCGGACATTATTGCTTAGCTGTTCTATTTATCTCTTAATCCAGCAATTTAACAATCTGGACACCGTAATCATCCACGGTGTAAACAAGTTTATCACCAGCGACAGCGTCAAGCATTTTACCCGGAGTTACCGCTTTATTGTTGATTTTCATATTAGAGGGATCAGAGATATCAACAATAATCAAACCGCCTGACTGGCAGCAGACAAAAGCTGCATCGGAGTAAATATCAATATCACCCGGTGTGCCTTTTAGTTTCAATTTACTTAAAAACTTGGGAGTGTCGCCCTCCACATCGTATGCGTAAACGCCGAATGATGAATCGACAGCATAAAGGATATTGCCATCAATCATTACGGAATCAACATCAGCGCTAATACTTTCCAGAGTACCCATAATGTTGAGCTTTCCAGCGCCAAAGTGGAAGTTAACCAGATTCAAGCCGTCCGCGCTGTCAGATTTCATTTCGCAAATAGCATAAATCCCACTGTTGTCACAATCGAATGCCAGTATCCGGCCATCAACAGAGAAAAGTTTCTCAACGGACGGTTTATCAGATTCCAGAGTGTTAATACTGCACAGCCAGCCTGTTCCGGAATCATCATCACGTGATACCACAAAAAGACTATTATCAATGACTGCGCAATCAACGGGATTCAATCCACCCAGAGTATTTTTCAAAACCGGCTTTGTTTTATCAGAGATATTAAAAACCTGGACTCCTATATCAGGGCAGAGGACATAGGCATAATCCGCGATTACCGCAATACTTGACGGATTCGCGCAAGTCGCGGTTGTGGAAATAAGATTAATCTCCGATACCGGCTCCACAAGAACCACGTTAAGAGATTTGTCCGTTATCACATACGCGTAACCATTGAGTACGTCAAGGGCGACAGGAATCTCCATCATCAAAAGTGAACCGGTAACAGCCGGGTTTATAAGTTTGACAATACTTTTCGTGTCTTCGCTTGTCATACGGTAATGCTGCTGCGCTGCGGAAAAGCCAGCAAGACAGAAAACAAAAAGTGAAACGGCAATGCACATTTTAATTATGTTGGAGTTCATCATTCAAACCTCAAAATCTTTGATTTAAAATTAGTAAATATAAGCTGTTAAAACATTGCCAGTATATATTAATTATAGCAAATCAAAAAGGGTCGAATGCCAATTCATCAGAATGTGGCATTTTGCAATTGATGCTGGTGTTGATGTTGGTGTCAAACACCTTGATAATGGTATCGTCAATGTGTCTGACACCGGTATCCCAAGTTAATTTCAAATCATTTGATGAAAAATAACAGAGGGTTTAAACCCTCTGCTATTCCACCGCCTGTTCATGCCTCACAGCATCATTGTGCAGAATATATGAAAGAGCCTGACAGCCTGCATTGTGGTTATTATTCTGATAGAGTATACTAGATTAGAAGTTATAAGATTTATTGTTTACGATGGTTGGTAAAATGTAATAACAGGGAGACGAATGATGAAGAATGTAACAGGAAAGGTAGTAATAGTAGTAATTAACCTATTACTGATCATCGGTTGTTCGTCCGGGGGGAAAAGTCCAACGGCTCCATCGTATTTCATCAATGATACTAATCAGAATCTTCCGGTTGTTGAATTGGATGGAAATTCAGTAAACCATTCGCTCTGTGGTATATGGGAGATAAGTTTCGATATCGAATCCCTGTCCGCGACTATCCAGCCAAACCGCACTCTCAACGCAATGTAACAGGCATGATTCCTGACCCGCTGATTACAGTTAACAGCTGGGATCCGGTCGAGGAAGTCGTCGATGTTGATATCCAGCTGCACAATCCCACTTGGGCAACTGGTTACGATGTCAGGCTCATTATCTTCACTGATGACGATGGTCACATACTCCTCAATGCCGACAACTGGACACCACTTTGGGACATTCCGGGCGGGCAAATCGCAAATCCGTTCAAAGCGTATGCAAAACACGAAATTAATCGCGCTTTCACAGGACTAATGTGGCTCCAGGAGAATTTCCAAATCAGATGCCCTAACAGCAACTTCGATATTCAGTTTGCGGTTGATGCATCTTATCCAGAAAATTGTGAAGAGCCATATGAAATCACAGAATTTGTCCAGGGAAGACTGTATGACACGACTGGCTCATCAACTAATATAGAAGTTGTGGTTCGAGACTGGCAAGATGATGTTAACGCAGTGCAGATTTATTGCCCGGAAATTACCAGTATGCCTTTTGTTGATTTTTCACAAATTAATACAGATACCTGGCGAACTGAAATTATTAATAACGCTGGCGCATCAGAAGGGGAGTATCAGGGTTTTATCATCGGGAAATCCAGCAATTCAGGAACACTGGTGTTATATGATCAGGTTTCAATAACTGTAAAACATCAAACAGTTTGCATCCCTGATAATCCAGGAATAATCCATACTATTCATACACTTGATTATTGCCAGGATGTTGCTGTAAATGGCAACTACGCATATGTTGCGGATTACGATCATGGCATGAAAGTTGTCGATATCAGTGACATGTCAAATCTTGAGGTTGTCGCGCGTTTTAAAACAGAAAAGGCGTACGAAATTGATGTTGAGGGGGATGTTGCCTGCATTGCGGATGGGCGGGGTGAACTAAAAATCATTGATATCAGTGACCCGCTTAATCCGGAACTTTTCAGCCATGTTAATGTTTGTGATTTCGCAAGGAATGTTGCGATCAGGGGAGAATACGTTTATGTAGTAGGGGATGAATTTGCGATTGTGAATATTATTCAACCATCAAATCCGGTAATCGAGGGAGTAATTACTACGGATAACATTGAAGGAGTAGCTGTAGATGGTGATTTTGCATTTTTGGTTAGTGATGATGGTTTTTTTATTGTTGATATAGGGAATCCGAATATGCCAGAGTTAATATCTTCTCTGGGTTCAGCTACACATGGTCGTGATGTAGTGATCAAGGAAAACTATGCATATGTTGTCGGAAATTATGGATATGTGATTGACATAACAGACCTTCATAACCCAATAATTGCTTCATCTATTCCAGTAAACAATGGTTTTGAAATTCAAATCGTATCAAACACAGCTTACGTTGCTGACTGGTATTATGGTGTAACAGCTATTGATATCAGTAATCCACTTAATCCGCAGACCCTTGGCAGTCTTGACTCTGAATGTGCCGAGGGCATAGCTATCAAAGATGATTATTTATTGCTTGCTGATAGAGATGATGGTTTGAAATCTATAGACATCAGAAATCCACAATCTATGAGCTATATAGATGAAATCAGGACCTATGGCATTTATGGCGCTATAGTCGATAATGATCTGATGTATGTAGCCATCAATTACTGCGCTCTGGATCGTGATGGTGAATTGAGAATCATGGACTTATCTATTCCGGCTGATCCTGTGTTATTGGGAAATTTGCACATAGTTAGAGGAGTTATTACACTGGATGTAAATAATGATTACGCTCTTCTGGGAGCATGGGGAAGTGAATTCTTATATAGGCCTGCTTTCTGGTATATCGTTGATATCAGCAATCCTTACGTTCCAATGCAAATGTGTTCAAATATGGGATGCGGTTATGATATGTTTTCAGTTCAGCTTGATTCTCAATATGCATATATCGGTGAATCAGGAGTAAGTATTAACAATATTGATGATCCAGCAAACCCATTTCAGGCGGGCGGGTTTATGGTAACCGGTGATCCTTTGGATGTAGTTGTTAAAGATGGATTTATGTTTATTGCCATGGGTGAGAACGGGATGCAGATTGCTGATATTAGCATTCCCGGAACTGCTCGCGTTGTCAGTGATGTATCTACTGAAGATGCAAATGGTGTCGACGTTTCAGGTGTATACGCATATGTCGCTGATGGTATAAACGGATTTAAGGTAATTGATGTGAGTGATCCATTTAATCCCGAATTAGTCAGTAATCTTCCAATAGATGGCACAGTCGTGAAAGTCAACGTTGAGGGTGATTTTGCCTATCTTGCAGCAAACAGCGGGATGATTGTAATTGACATAAGTGATCCATTAATGCCTTACATCTTCAGCTCACTTGAAACGGACGTGGAAATCATGGATATTTCGATCGATTTTGATCATGCTGTCCTGGTTGCAGGTTCATACGGGTTGTATATTATCCAGTTATGCGATTAAAAATAAAGGGATAGGTACGATTGGTGAGCTGGGTTGTTTTCAAGGTGTCTGACACCAACATATCATGAATAGCACCATGCTAAAGAGCTTGTTGAAAAATCTATTACAATTCCGGGTGCCGCCCTCAACCACGTCTTTTTGTGGTTGTGGGTGAAATGCATAGCTTCGCTGCCATCACCTATAAAGCCGGGACGGCTTTATAGGCGGCACCCAGATTGTTAAACCAGACCTTACCCCCGACCCCTGCAATATGTTTCAATTCAATTTCGAAATAGGTTTTTCAACAAGCCCTAAAGCATGGTGTTATTTACGTTTGCTTTTGCTCCAGTGATGTATATTGCATCACTTTTTTGATTCTTTTTTGTGAATAGCATCATTTTTAAATCTGTGTTTCAGCCTGACAACTTCCTGACAACTTGATGTAATCCTAAAAAGCGCATAAATAATGGTATCTAAGGAGATGAGAGAGTTTTTGTTTGGAACGTCAGTGTTATGCTTAAACTGGCATGTTTATTGTTATATAAAAGGGTGAAGGTGAAATACATGAAATTTCTAAAATCCATATTTAGCCTGCCGTCTGCCTTGATATTTCTCTTTGTTCTGGGCAGTGATCGTAACTTCAGATCTATGGGCTTGATTACCGAAGATTAAAAGGCTGCGGGGAGCCTGAATATAGGCGAATGTTTTATCGCATTCCTATCACGACCCGCGTTTCCTGTTAATTCCCTCTAAATCCTCCCTTTTGGGAGGATTTTAGTTTTATGGACAAATAGCAGATGGTTTAAGAGCCTGTCGGGAAAGCATGTTGATTTTCAAACATAGCATTTACCTGATAACCATCGGGTGCCGCCCACACATCACGTCTTTTTGTGATTTGTGGGTGAAAATGCGGAACTTAGCAACATGTCACCCATAAAGCCGAGACGGCTTTATGGGCGGCACCCGGCAAACAAGAAGCCTCCACCCCAGCCCTCCCCGCAAGCGGGGAGGGAGAGTGTTGTTTCTTCCCTTCGCAAGTATATAGATCAGATATATTGTTTACAAATGCAAAAAACATCTCCCCCCGATCGCGGGGGGATTAAGGGGGGGATGAGATATAAAAAACAACCATTCCAGCAATAAAAAAGCCCGGCATTTAGCCGGGCGTTTGTATTTAATATGATTGTTCCACTAGTTCGTTCGATTGAAGAAACAACCGACCTCATAAGGCTCTGGAACGTTCTCAGCCCTGACCCAGACAACGTTAACCGAGTGCTCAGCCGGATTGAAAACGATAGAGGGGTCAAAATAGTAATAATCAGTGCCCGGGTCTTCTGTGTTCACAACACCATTTGCTGTGGATGTGAAAGAAGAGTCGAGTGTTTCATAGTAAATCTGGCTGCCATCATCGTAAACCATCCACCAGTCACCGAAATAGTCGTTAAACCTGAGTTCCGGTCGCTGCTGATCGCCTGTCAGATCGGTATAGAAGTCAGGCGTTGCGGGGAATGTAACAGGTGAACCAGTTCCGGCTTTTAGAAGAATGTTGTAATCAGTGCCGGGATATTTCGCCTGGTAAACGACTATCGGCATATTGAACCTGTCGAGAGTCAGCCTTGCGAATTTCGAATCATTCTCTCCAACTGTTGTGACTGTAATTGGACCTTCAACAACCGGTGTTGTCCATTCGGTTGGCATGAGAGTCAGGTACTTGACCTGCGTGTTTGTGTTGTAAACCACATGCATCTTGGGGTCAGGTCCTGTATCTTCAAGTTCAAGGTCGATATTGTAGATTGTCTGGCCGATATTAACTTCCCAGTGGGGGAAGAAAGGTTCTGGTGATCCGATATATTTAGCCTTTACGAACATAAGGTTATTGGGCGCATCATCGTCATATCGCCACTGCACCATGTAAGCAATTGTTTCATCAGTCGGGTGTCCCTTCAGGTCGATAAACGCACTCTTGGCGCCATAAAGGTCAGCCGCGTGCTCCTCGCCCCAGTCAACGGTGTTACCAGCCATATTTCGTCCAATGAAGAACCAAGCCTGGAAGTTACAAGTTACAGTACCCGGACTGATTACCATCAGAATCGGGCTGCCATCTGCAAGTGTGTCGAGAGCGACAAATACGTATGTTACAACAGCACAATTCGCGTGGTGATAAATCTTTTCCTCGTCACCCCATGTACATCCACCGTCCGCGCTTCTTGCAGCATAGACATAGTCCAGACCAAGATCCGTGTCATGAGCTGTCCATGCGACATAAACGTTGTTTCCAGAAACGCACATCGGAGTTGTGTTTAAAACCGGTTGAAAGAGGTTTGCCGGGTTTTCATTAGTATTCATTGGCTGGGCGAGTCTAGTCTGTTCAGGCCTGAACTCTTCCGGGTTGCCAATGATAACGTTCAAAGCTTCAATGGGACTGCTGAGTGGCGGAACACATCCGTCTGCTACTCTTACTCCGATAACATTAGGGCCACTCTGCAGGAACTGGTAGATTCGTGCTGAGTCAGTACCAGTGTAATCAGGTGAGAAATCAGCAAGAACGCCGTTCCATTCAAAGTCGAATTCATACGTAACAACATCGCCGCATGGGCCTGAACCGAAGTTCGGGTCAAACGAATCTGATGCGTCAATAAGAATGTCAACTTCTCTTGGCAAATAACAGTCAGCCGAAGGCACAGTGTGGAACACCGCGACCGGAGGCTGATTCGCTTCGCCAATTACTACGCTAAGTGACATGTATGTCGAGAAGTGATCTATTTCAAAAAGCCCGGTGAGTGGATTTAAACCAACCTCAACGCGCTCGGAACCGTCATTGTCTCCGATAATCGGATTTGGATTCTGACTGGGTGCGTAGCTGTCAATTACCTCAACCAGCCCATTGTATGTACCCTCTGTTTCGCCATCCAGGTTCCTGATTTCGAATTCGAAATGCAGCGGGTTCTGGGGGTCTCGTGGGTCACCACTGAGAGGTATCGGACTGACAAATTCCAATACTCCGGATGTTACATTCGGTACCTCAATTTTAATCGATGAAATGGTGCTTTCATCAAGCATTTCACCAAGTCCGGTACCAACCGGTGTATCGTAGTTGATATCAAGAACATCCACATGGACATCGCATGCTGATGACGGGTCACCGGCGATAAGGTCGCCCATGACTTCGACTTCAACAAAACTCGCGGCTTTCTTGTTAAACTGCGGACAGTCATAAACCGCCTGGAATCTTTGAGTATAATTTTCAGTCGATGCTCCCCAGCCTGCCTGAACAACAAAGAGGAAATTCAGCTGTTCGCCCGGTGTGTGATTAACGTAGTAAAAACGTGTATCCTGCAGGGAACCCTGTCTCATAACCATATATCCGCTTGGTGATATAAGACTTGCAAAGCCAAATTCGTTGGATGGGGCATAGTTGCCGTCCTCGTAATTGACAAAAAATGTCTTATAGGGATGAATATCCGCGTTTGTCGGCAGGATGTTATCAAGCGACTCATCAAGGTAACCTGAGTAACCCTCCGCGTTTGCCAATCTGTCTATGGTGCTCATCCTGACGCCCAGCTCGGGATATAATGTCGCATTGTCTGCGAATACCAGCATTCCTTCAACGTTGAAGATATGCAGGTCCGCTCGATTCCTCCCGCTGATAGGCTCGGAGAAATTAGGCGCAGCGAATGGGTGCTTAATTCCAAAACGAAGATTAAGCCTGTCATATGTGCCTGTAAAGCCAACTTCTAAAAGAGCGGCGCAGTCTCTGCATGGCACCAATGTCATGAAGTTGGTTATGTCGATAACCTCAAGAGTATCCTTTGTTGATGCTGCGTTGCTTCTTAATGGATTCATCTCATATTCGAGAGTGTTGGTGTCGATGTGAACCTCAAAGACACCGAGAGCGCCGTTGCCACCTGACGGTGAACCATCGACGTCAAAATCGCTGACATACAGCGGGAAATCATTGGCAGGATTATCCACAAAAGATGATCCTGGTGTAACCGGTTCGGAGCCGCTGCTGCAGCTTATCGCCCAAAGCATAACGAGCGCTGTTAGTAGTCCAAATCCAAAAATTCTCATCACCATTTACCTCCAGATGACCTTGGTGATCAACTGTTTGAATTATTGTTGTTATTCAACGATAGCATCAGTGGGTGGGATAATATCATTATAGCATATTCTGATTGAAATATAACCCATAATCTAAAATCCCACAATATAACTTTTACATCGTTGAACGTCTTCATAATAAATAGATGCGCGATTGCGACTAATTCATACATCCGCTTCGAAATACACACACCATTCGCGTGTAAACAATAAATGCGTCATATCATTTAAACATAAAATAAAGGAAATATCAATAGTTTCCTTGCCTTTTTCCCGGCTATTACTCAAATATTAAATGTTATATGCTTATTTTAAATTTCTTCAAATACATCCTCATTTAGTATCCATTCCTATTTCGCCAGGGGTGTATTATTTTCTTACATCATGTCCGTTTTTATCAACGTGACATGTATTGTTTCTTTTCATCCCTGGAATATGTGATAATTATACCATGAAGACGTAAGTAAGTTAGTAGGTTAGAAAGTTAGTAGGTTAGAAAGTTAGTAGGTTGGCAGGTTAGAAAGTTAGTAGGTTGGCAGGTTAGTAAGTTAGTAGGTATGTTTGATTGCAGGTTGATGCCATTTGTCATTCCGGGCTTGACCCGGAATCCATCTGCAATGGAAGTGGATTCTGAATCAAGTTTAGAATGACAGAACGTAATCAGAATGATAAAACGAGGAGAGTAAGTTAGATTTACCAGAAGGATAAACTACTTTGATCTTTCATGATTCCGAAATAGAAATATTTCTCGATTATCTTGCGCTTGAATGCAGGCTGTCGCGTAATACGATTGATTCATACCGGCGAGACCTCGCATTGCTCGCGATGTTTCTCGATGAGTTTTATGATTCATCAATCATGGATACCACGCGCGCTCAGGTTATTGATTTTATCAACCATGAGAATGCAAGAGGGATTTCATCGAGGACAATCGCCCGGAGAATAAGCGCGATACGGGGATTTTTTAAATATGTTTCCATAAACAAATTGCGCGAATTATCTCCTGTCGCTGATATTCAAATCCCTAAAACAGATAAAAATCTTTACGAGGTTCTATCGCGGGATGAGGTTGACAAACTTCTTGATGCTGCTGATGTACACAGCGATGAGGGTATCCGCGACAAAGCTGTTCTTGAGCTGATGTATGGAACCGGGTTGAGAGCGACTGAACTTGTAAAACTGGAATTATCAGATCTGAACCAAAAGGAGAAAGTTATCAGGATTACCGGAAAAGGCGGCAAGACAAGAATAGTTCCGCTTCATCAGGATGGCTGGTTGTGGCTGGAGAAATACCTTTCTCAATCCAGAGCGCGACTTCTTCAAAATAAAACAGGAGTGAAAAGAGTTTTTGTTAAAACGAGAAGCAAACAATTCACTCGTCAGGACCTTTGGAAACTCATTAGGAAATATGCTGCCTGGGCTGGATTGAAAAAGCGTGTTTATCCGCATATTCTCCGCCATTCATTCGCGACTCACATGCTGGAGAATGGCGCTGATTTACGAGTCCTGCAGGAACTGCTCGGGCACGAGAGCCTTGCCACAACTGAAATCTATACGAACATCGTTGAGGATTTCAAGCGAAAAGTTTTTCTTGATTCGCATCCCAGGGCTTGATAGTCTCGCAGCGCTGGCGTCCCGGGCTTGTTGAAAAAGCTATGCGTGTAGGGGCAGGCCCCTGTGCCTGCCCGAAAGTTCGCCATAAACACAGGGCAACCCACTAGTGGGCAACCACGGGGGGTTGCCCCTACGGTTTGCACCCAAAGGAGGTTTTTCAACAAGCCCATAAAGCCCGGAGGGCTGTATGGGCGGCACCCGAGTACTGGATAAAATGAAAAAAACACCACGATAAATCGTGGTGTTATTAAAATCAGCATATTGTTTGAACAATCAATCAAAGAGACCACTAAACCAATCAGCAACTCGAACATACCACGGCTTCCTTTTTTTAATAACAGTTGTTTCCTTGATTTTAATTGACAGTTCCGAGTCATCATATTTCGCGCCCTGCATTTCAGCCTGAATCTGAATCTGGCGACGGATAACCGTATCCAGATTATTCTCCATCGATTGAGTCGCATACGAACTTGTCATTTCACTGACACCCGCTTCCTTATCCTCACCTGTTACTGCATCCTTGTAGTAAATCTTTTCAGATTTCTTTGCTCCCCTGACTTTCCCCTCTTCCTTGAGTCCTGTACCGCCCTTTCGCCATTCGCTTTCGGTTAACATGTCCGGCTCGGCGATTGAGGCATCATCGCCGGTGATTAAAAGAGTTTTTCTTTCACCATCCTGCTCGATATCCATTTTGTAAGTAAGGAATTCAAATTGTCCTCCGGTCAGTGACGCTATTTCAGTGAACTCGCGAATTTCACTCTGGTTGATTCCGCTGCATCCGATTGAGTAAACCTGTATGCCTTTGTTAGTGGCAATTTTAGCGGTTTTGTCATACGGCACAGTTTGTGAATATTCCATGTGGGGACCGGCATCGCCGATAAGGAATATCATTCGCGCTACACCATTTCTATTATCCCATTCAAGATCATTCACAGCGGTTCTGAATCCCTTGTTGACATCCTCGCGCTTGTCGCCTCCGCCTGTGGCCCGAATCTGCATCAGATCAGCGTGAATCCTGTCAACATCCCTTGAGAACGGAACCGTTTTCACAACGTACTCATCTCCCCTGTCGCGATAGGTTACGATACTGAAACGAACATCCGGCTTCGGATCACCCAGAAGAATGTCATTTACAATCTCCCAGATTTTCTCTTTTACGACATCGATTTCATCCGCCATGCTTCCTGTTGAATCCAGAAGGAAACAGACATCAATCCGAGCCGCTTTCTGTGGATTCATCATGGATGATGTCTGCGCGGATGCCATTGTTGACATGAACACAAACATCGTGAATATGGCGGCAAGGATATATAACTGTTTTGTTTTTACGATAGAAGTCATCTCTTCTCTCCTTGTAAATGAATTTGGTCAATCATATAGTCAAACGTGAGAAGTGATGATTTGGTTCAAAGTATTTTTCTGTTTGTTAGGAAAAAATAGCAGAATAAAAATAGCAGAGGGTTTAAACCCTCTGCTATTTTTATACTGCTATTTTTATTCCAGTCCCAAAATTTTCCTATTTCGCAGCTCGACGAGCATCCGCTTTTTTCACTCGCTGGTTGAACATAGTCTTGACAGCGACTTTCATCGCGGCGAGTTTCAGTTCAGTCAGTTTGTATTTGTTGCGATTCTCGAGGAAATATCGTCCCTCATCTGGCTGGATAACAATGCTGATTTTCAGATTCGGCGCGAGTCCAACCGGGATGCCGTGTTTCATGCATGCCTCATACATGTGCGCAAACACTTCTTTTAGCGGTTCCGGTTCAGGCGATGGCTTGTCGCCGTACATTGTGCCAGGGATTGGCCTGAACACGCAAACAGTTGGGAACGCTTTGTTTTCAGTAATCCAGTCGATTGCCTTGTGTGTCCATTCAATCGGTTCGAGTCCGGCGATTATCTCACCTGAGATGAATCCTTTTCCGAACAGATTCGCTGAATATTTAATCGCGTCGAAATATCTTTCCTGCGTGATGTATTTTTCCTTGCCCGGGCATATTTCCGCGAACGCCTCCGGTGAGTGGAATTCATAGCAGAAACTCAAATGATTCACGCCCATCTCTTTCATTTCATCGTAGATTTTAAAATCCTTCGCGGGAGTCGCCTGCACGCCAACCAGAAGCCCTGTTTCCTCAATTACCGCTTTGGCGTACGGCATAAGCCTTTCAGCGCCCTCGCCATCGAAATATCCGGCGTTGAAATGAACGAATGAGATTCTTTCATCCTCACGGGCGGCTAAAACCGTATCGATAACATCCTCGACTTTCTTTTCCTCTTCCTCCATTGGCCCCAGATTCAATCCGGTTGAGCAGAATTTGCAGTTGTTGCCTTTGTATGTCGTCCAGAATGAGCAGACATCGGTGGCGTAGATTCCAAGGTATGTTCCCTGCATCTGCGCGACACGGCTCATGAGTTTTCCGCTTTGGGTTTTTTTCTCGTAAAATCCGGGCGCTGGCGGGAGTTCAACCTTTGTGATGTGCTCATCGTCTTTGTAAACGTGATAGGTGGCGTCATCGTGGCGTTTGATTGCGAACGGTGTGTTCTCCACGAATGATTCCGTTACCGGCACGTTTGCATGAATGTTGTCATCGAGCCTTACCTCAAGTCCGCTGCCAAGCCCTGCTCGAAGGCGGCTTATCTTGCGGGCGTCCTCTTCGACATGGCATGATTCATCGATTTTTATTCCCCTGCAGAAGAGTTCCAGTTTAAGAACTCCGGGATTAACTTTTCCATTTTCTATCAGTTGAGCTACCACTTTTCATATCTCCAGAATAAAAGATTTAGCCCCACCCTGTAGGCGGAGCGGATTACATTGCGACATTTGATTTTATCACACAGTCCATTTTCCACAAAGACCGCACATATATTAAGATGCGTTTGATGCTCGATTTAATATCGCATTGGTGAATCGACATGGGAACGCAGCATTACTATTTAATCAAACCTCACCCCCCAGCCCCCTCTCCACCCCGTTCGGCTACACTCAGGGTCTTCGACATGCGGAGAGAGGGAGCAGGAAAACATCACGCTTTCTCCCCTCTCCTGATGCAGGAGAGCCACTAGTGGCGAGGGGTCGGGGTGAGGTTAGTAGTATCGAGAAATCGCAAAAATAAAATCCAGGTAGAATTGGGGTTTTATCAACGTGAAAGACATAACATAAAATGCTAAAATATCAATCTGAGATGCGAATCGACAAAACACTATGACATTTGAATTTTAATAACAAATCATGACAAGTTAGAGAATCATAGAGCCCCACTAGTGGGGTTTTCTGATATAATCTACCTTCATGAAAGTATCCTTAATAAGCCTTAATCTAAACGGCGCTCCCTTTCTGGGAGACTTTCTCGACTCAGTGCATGTTGAGATTGGCGGTGATATCGATTCCGAATTAATCCTTCTCGACAACGGATCATCGGATGATTCGGTTGATATGGTGTTGAGCAATTATCCGTGGGTGCGATTGGTTCAGTCATCGCGCAATCTTGGATTTGCCGGCGGCACTCAGCGGACGGCAGAGGAATCGGAAGCGGACATTCTCGTTTTTCTCAATAACGACATGATACTTGAGCCGGGATTTATTTATGAAATCCTCAAACCGTTTGAGAACGAGGAGAATATCGGAGCGGTTGCCGGATTGATCCTGAACGAAACCGGAACGCAGGTTGATTACGCCGGCGGGGATGCGAACGCCTTCGGATGGGGATTCCAGCGTTATCACGGCCAGCAGGTTTCAGTTGTTGATGAAGAGTATTTCGATTTTGCGGCCGAGCCGGTCACGCTCCCGAGGCAGTTTTTCGGATGCGGCGGCGCGCTTGCGATTAAGAGAAATACATGGATTGAGTCAGGCGGATTCGATGACGATTACTTCGCGTTTTTCGAGGATGTCGATCTGGGATGGCGCCTGAATCTGATGGGGCTTAAAACCGTGCTGGCGACTAATGCGCGAGTGCTGCATAAACATCATGGAACAGCCGCCGCGATGCCCGTTCACCTTCGAACTTTCCTCCTCGAAAGAAACTCATTAATGAGTGTGATTAAAAACTACGATGAAACCAATCTGGGAAAAATCCTTCCCTGGGCAATTACGATGGCGAATGAGCGTGGACTTATTGATTCAGCATCTCATACTGCGGATATTTTCCGCGGCAGGTGGGCTGAGGATGTTTTTTCAAGCCAGGATGGCCGTAAAAGGTTCGATATATTCAAGGATTTGGAAAATCTTAAAAAAAGCAGTTTGAAAAAGGCGAAGAGCATTCTTAAAAAGGATGCCGCGGCTTCCAAATATCCGGTGCGAAATCTCGCCGTTGAATATGTCTTTCTGAACTGGGACAGACTTATGACTAAGCGAAATCAGGTTCAGAATCTCAGAAAAGTATCCGATGATGAAATTATCAACCTTATGGGGGAGCGATTCAGGACAGTTTTAGGCCATGATCGCGAAAAAAAGCTGATGGAGGCTTTCGAACGTTATGTATAACTTTAAGCCTGTAACATATGCAATGTTAGCTATATTTCTTGTCTTTTTCGCCCTTCCTGTACAAATTCCATACGCGGATACACAACCTCGTGATGATGCCACATCACCTGAGATTCGAGTATCACTTGGACTTAATCTGTCCAATGCAACTGTCACATTACCCAAAGGCGGAACGATTTTTGACCCGCTCAAGAATAAGCAGGCAGCGAAATTCTCAAAGAACAACGAGCTGTCGCTTAAATTCTCAAAAAACAAAATCTCAGTCAAGGGAATAAAAGGCGAATACTCAAACCTTATTTTTAAACCTTCCAGTGGCAGTTTTATCATATTCAAGGGGAAGCAATACAGGGGAAGTATTCGAGCTGTCGCGACAAACTCGGGAATCTGGATTATAAATCATGTTGATATGGAGGATTATCTCTACGGCGTTGTGCCGTTCGAGGTTCCGATGAGTTGGAATATCGAGGCGATAAAAGCCCAGGCGGTCGCGGCACGAACATACGCTGTGAGATGCCTTTCGCAATATCCGCATGGTGAATTCGATGTTTATGATTCAGTCAGGGATCAGGTCTATGGCGGCGTCGATGGCGAAAAAGAAAGCGCAATCATTGCGGTCGATGGCACAAGGGGAATAATCATGTCATACCAGGGCTGGCCTATTAAAGCGTATTACAGCGCGGATGCCGGCGGACAGACAGCGGAGGGCAAATACATTTTCCCCGGTGACCTCCCCTATCTTCAAAGTGTGCCATCCAAAGATGACCTTGAAAAGCATCGATGGCATTTCCTGTTAAAGAAAAGCGAACTTGAATCATTGATGAAAGCGAAAAACTTCAATGTGGGAAAAATCAAGGATGTGAAAATTACTTCAATTAGCCCGACAGGACGTCCCCGGAATGTAGAGGTTGTCGGCTCGAAAGGAACACATGATTTCAGTTCAAATAATTTCAGGAAGATGATTGGCGCGGGACGGATTCGCTCCACTTTGTTCTCTATTGTAGGCAATAACAATCATCCTGAAGTTGAGAATGCCGTTTCAAAAGTGCGAACCATTTCACCGGCTGGAAACACCGATGGAATTACTGTTGTATCTGACAGCGGAAACACACGTGTTATCATTGATGAATACTACGTTCTCGGTTCAGACGGCATCGGATGCGTGGATGAATCTGAAATGAAAATCATCACAACCAACTCATCAAAAGTGTATAAACCAAAAACTGATATAAAGCCATCGGATGATGAATTCCTTTTCGTCGGCAGCGGATTTGGTCATGGTGTCGGGATGAGCCAGTGGGGCGCGAAAGCGTACGCTGATGACGGGTGGGATTACAGGGATATTCTTCTCCACTACTACCGCGGCGCCGATTTAACAATTTGGTATTGATGTGATGAATTAGCGATGTAGGGGCGCTGCTTGCCGCGCCCTGAAGAGACGCATCTGAAGAGACGTATTTGAAAAGGGCGCAGCAAGCTGTAATGTGTCATAACATACGCTACACTGTGTGTCAAGACATGCGCTAC
>CBDURE010000056.1:0-20548 GCA_965369605.1 uncultured bacterium | reverse complement strand
TACGTTGGGATACATCTGGGTTAGAGGAAAGTGATATTCAGCGCTTCGGTTTGCGGGTTCAACCGTGAATGTTTTGGCGACGGGGTCAATCAGGACATCGTAAATGCAAAGCACATCGCGATTATCAGACTCCGTACCGAATGAAGCAGGCAAGTCCTGCGAAACATCATCCGCATCATTAATAACCGGCTCGACAGGCGATTTGGCTTTGGAGCATGCGATTGTGGATATGGCAAAAGCCATCAAAAGCAGAAAAATTGGCAGTGTTTTTGAGTTTTTCAATATTGGATACCTCATCAAACATTTTACCATGAAATAATCAATGCGGTTTGAAGCAACGTGTAAATACTATAACTATTACGAACATTTATCAATTTTTAGGATTACTAAATTCAGCAAACATCCCTGGGAACGAGACCTGCCCTTCGACGTTGCTCAGGGTCTTCGACCTTCGACGTTGCTCAGGGTCTTGAGACGAGACGGTCGCGTTCCCAGGGAGGGGGAAATTATTTCAATTACCAGAGGTCGATTATTCGAAGTCCGCCGGCACGAGCCGCTATGTACGCATAACCATCGGAAACGTAAACAGCTTGCGCACTTCCCGTTATGTCAGCAGAATCCACTATATATGCTGATTCAGGCGGGTCAATGTCCATTATCTGTAAGCCGCCGTAACCTCCATTTGCCACATACGCATAACCGCTTGAAACGTAAACACCCCAGGCATAGTCAAGTGTAGCGACAGAATTCACGATATACGCATCTTCATACGGATCTATATCGATTATCTGTAAGCCGGCAACATCACTCGCGATATACGCGTAACCATCGGAAACGTATATACCCTGGGCTGGATAAGGTGTGCTGACTGAACCAACGATATGCGCTGATTCAGGCGGGTCTATATCGATTATCTGCATGCCACTGATCCCATCAGCCACATACGCATAACCGCCGGTCACGTAAACTTCTTTGGATTGCCCCGGAGTCTCAACTGTATTCACTATATACGCTGATTCAGGTGGGTCTATATCGACTATCTGTATGCCATTCCCCCAGGCACGAGACATATACGCGTAACCGCCTGAAACGTAAACATCAGTTGCATAATCCAGTGTGTCAACTGTATTCACGATATATGCCGATTCAGGAGGGTTTATGTCGATTATCTGTAAGCCAACTGAGTTATTTGCCAGATAGGCGTAACCATCGGAAACATAAAGGCCCCAGACTTCATCAGGAGTGACAACTGTTTTCACGATATATGCTGATTCAGGAAAATCTATGTTGAATATCTTTAAGCAGCCACATCTATCCGCTACATAAGCGTAATCACCGGAAACGCAAATATCCTTGGCATCACCAGGCGTGTCAAGTGAATTGGCGATATACGCTGATTCAGGCGGGTCTATATCGATTGTCTGTACGCAACAACCAAACTCGCCACCCACGACATAAGCGTAACCATCGGAAATGTGAACATCCAGGGCTTCACCGGGAGTGGTAACTGAATTCACGATATTCGCTGATTCAGGCGGGTTTATGTCGATTATCTGTAAACCAAATTCCCAACCGCCATCCCCCACATACGCATAATCGCCGGAAACGTAAACGCTTTTTGCGTAACCGGGTGTGTCAACAGTTTTCACAATAGATGCTGATTCAAGCGGGTCGATATCTATTATCTGCAAAGCGCCCTGCCATTCATCATCCGCCACATACGCATAACCGCCGGAAACGTAAACACCTTCGGCTATACCAAGTGTGCCAACAGCTTTCACAATAGATGCTGATTCAGGCGGGTCAATGTCCATTATCTGTAAGCCGGACCACGTAGTCGCCACATACGCATAACTCCCGGAAACATAAACACTTCGGGCTTCATCGGGTGTGTCAATTAAAATCACGCTGTGTGCTGATTCTGGTGGGTCTATATCGATTATCTGTAAACCTTTATACCCACTCGCTATATACGCATATCCGCCTGAAACATGAACACCTTCGACATATCCCGGTGTGTCAACAGAACTCACAATATACGCTGATTCAGGCGGATCTATATCTATTATCTGTAAATCTCGTTGATACTCACCGCCCACATAAGCGTAACCATCAACAGCATAAACACGATTAGCCTGCCACGGTGTTTCAACCATGTTAACCCAAACCGGATTAGCGGGATTGGAAATATCAAAAATATGCATTCCATTTAAACAGGCTGCAACATATAAATAGTTTCCATCGATACAAATATCCTTTGGTGTAAAGTTAAGCCACGGAGGGGTAACATCGACCGGGTTTATAGTTGAAACGCTGGCGACAGTTTCATTAAAAACGTTGATTCCCGTATTGGTATCCGATGCGGAGAGTAGTACATTATACTCACCTACCGCAGCGCCAAGATCGTTTGATATTGTTCCCGTAAATATATATTCGTTGGGGTTTGGTCCGGGTTCAGAATAGGATAGTTGAACGGTACCACTAAATAAATCAGGCGCTTCGATTTCGCAATTTATTTCAGAATGTCCCTGCCAGTCAAGAAGTGTCGCGGTGACTGTAGCGGATTCTCCATCGGGAGTTAAACCATCACCGATTTCAAATTCAATCTGAACCGGTTCAGGAGCGTTGTCAACAATTGGCTGCGGTGGATTTGGATAGTTGGTGGAGACATCCACAACAAAGATGAATTGGAGAGGCCCGCCGAAACCTGAAAAATCCATCTGCCATCGTTTGGTTTCTTCGGTTGTTCCGTAAGGGGCCCAAACATGATATGGCATATCCTTGAAATACGCGATAAACGGATTTGCATTGCCGGGAATTGATGGATTAATCCCATCAAACAGTTTTGTGTAGCCATCAGGGTCCATCACGACCGAGTTATTGGCGTTTGCATTAAGAATTGGATAATTGAAACTCACGCCGGGATTTGCGGGAAGAATCGCAATGACACGAGCATCAAAAGCGTAAATTCCACTTCCGGGCATCGGGTGAGTTAGTTTGATATCCGCCCATAAGTTGGGAGTCCAGCCGTAGCCGGTTACCTGCAGTACATTAGGATACACCTGGTTTAGAGGAAAGTGATATTCAGCGCTTCGATTCGCAGGTTCAATCGTGAATGTTTTGGCGATGGGATCAATCACGACATCATATACACAAAGCACACTGCGATTATCAGACTCGGTTCCGAAGGATACAGGCACGTCCTGTGAAACGTCATTTGCATCATTAATCATCGGCTCGACAGGTGATTTGCCATTGGAGCATGCGATTGTGGATATGGTGAAAATCATCACAAGCATTAGGATTGGGAGTGGAAGTGTTTTTACAAGTTTCATTTAAGCAACCTCTCATATTTCATAACAAAAAAAATGGGCAATAAGCAAAGCGTAAATATTATAACTATTACGGATATTTATCAAATGTTTTTTTGGAATTGCCAAATTCATCAAGCATGTCTGCGAGAGCGGGACGCTCACGATACTGTCCGCCCTTCGACGTTGCTCAGGGTCTTGAGACGGGACGCAGCCGCCACAGATTGGTTAGTCTGTTTTATGCAGCACCACGCTGAAGCATGGTGATATTATATCAATTTGCCTTTTTATCATACTAAAATATACCAAACAAATTGGCAGGTAAAGATATTAACTAACAATCAGGTTTACAAGTCGATTCTATGGATTTTCTGTGGTAGAATATATTTTCCTGTGGGTCGTTTTCGGACTATACCTAAATCAATATTTCCGGAGGTTGATTTATGAATCGTTTAGCACCAATCTTTATGGTAATGTTCCTTTTGGCGGTGGCTGCCGGTTGTTCCAGTAATGGCACAAATCCGGTAACGCCATCGGGGAATGAATCTGAATTTTCGGCACCACTGGCTGATATTAGCGGGAGTGATACGAACAGGTCGATGCTTGGGTCGTGGATTGCGGTTGTTAATCCAGATTCCCTGACAGCGAAAATAACGCCTGACCGTGCGAACGCAACGCATATGAATGTTACATCGTTTATTCCAACACCCGGAATCGTTGTTAATTCATTCAATCCAACATCGAAAATACTCGATGTCGATGTTACGATTCACAACACATATCCTTTATACGGTTTTGATGTCCGGTTGATTATTTTCACTGATTACGCGTGGCATAGGCTTGTCAACGCTGACAGCTGGACAGGATTATATGACAAACCCGGCGGACTGCCGATTAACCCGTTTATGGCGTACGCTAAATTGGAACCAGGACGGGAATTCCTTGGAACATCTCAGCAAACTGAGAATCTTCAAATTTACTGCCCCGGTGATAATTTCTCAATCGCTTTCGCGGTGGATGCGTCATATCCCGGCAACTGCGAGGAGCCGTACGAGATAAGCGGTTTTTATCAGGAAACGCTAGGGGAAACGACAGGGGCATCCACTGATGTTGAAGTTTCAGTTCTTGACTGGCAGAGTGATGCCAACACTGTTTATCTGTTCTGTCCGGCGATTACCGGTGTTAATCTTGTGCCTTTCGCGCAGACGAATCCTGATTTGTGGGGAATGACACTTGTCAACAACACAGGCGCGACTGCCGGGGATTATGTCGGTTATATCCTTGCGACATCGACCGGTTCAGGTACGCTTACGCTTTACAATGAGGTAGTTATCACAGTTACCAAAGTCGCTGCGATTGATCCGGTTGGAAATGTGACTCTAACAGTCAATCGTGTGGGAGTTGCGCACATGATAAACCCGGCTGTTCCGTGGACACTAACATGGAATGCTGTTCCCGATGCTGCGGAATACGCGATTTACTACGACACTGAACCCAGCAATCCGTATTATTTCCAGCTGGTTGATATTGTTCCCGGTGCGCAGACCACTTTTTATGTACCCGCTACCCATTATCCGCCAAACCATCTGGTGAGAGGATATACATATATTGTCCGTGCAAGAGCGACAGTGGGCGATCCGTCATCCGAATCGGTTGACAGTGAATACGCTTATGTTTCCGTATCCAGTTTCGACACTCTTGCCAACCGCCATACGCTGCATAACAATCAGGCAAATCGAGAGGGATGGACTACAGCAGTTGAGCGATTTCCATACGCGGAAGGTACGGACATTAGCTACTGGCCATACGCCACAACTTTGCACATGATTTCTGAGCCTTATTGTTTATGCATCATGCCGATAAACTTAGGCGTTGACTGGACAGTTGGAACCGGAGATCCGTCGGATAATTATCCCGGAAAACTCATCGCAATAACAAAAGAAACGCCATCAATACCGGATTCATCCGTACGGCGAATCGATTTCTGCGCGTCATGTTCAGGCTCATGGTCTGACAGCGACCTTGGCGGAGTTGTGATAGGGACATCCGAATCTCCCACGCAACCGATGGATGGCTGGGACGGCACTGATTTCGTCTGGACAAAAGCGGATGACGTGGTTCAGGGATATCAGCCGTATAACTGGCGCCACAGCAGCATAACGTATCCGTTCCCATTCAACATGGATGCTTATGTACCGGCGCAAAACAACTGCTGGCGATGGGAAACCGGATGAGGTGGCACACCTCCTCCATTTCTGGAGGAACTACTGGGCGGCACCGTGAGTGTCGACGGCAATTACATAGGAATCGCAGTTTATAAAACCGGAAGAGTATATAGCCCGACTTTCTTTATCGATGATGTATCAGTTGTGATTTATTAGAGGGATTTAGATAGTTGATTAGGTGAATAGCAGAGGGTTTGTTAAGGAAAGCAGAGGGTTAAAACCCTCTGCTATTTTTTTTGACACTGGGGTGCTGATGCACCCAGCTTTCCGGCAAGGGTGCCGAAGCTCCCGGTTAATGCAGCACCTATTTAGCAAATGGAAACCTTCTGCTATTTCTTTATTTCATTTCAGGATTTACTCCTTCGGGGTTTGTGCCAGGACAACTGTGTTTGTGTCTATGTTAGGCGGGTCGGCTGTGTCGCGGCATCTTACGCCGAAGTAGTATGTGATTCCGTTTGTCAGTCCGGCGTAGGTGAATGGGTCGTGCCAGTTTCTTTCAATAGGTATCTGGTCCCAGGGATAATCGTCCAAATCGACATAGACAAGGTATCTGATTGGCTGTGGGCTTTCGTAATCGGTTGCCATTCCCCAGTAGAGATTGACGATTTTATTTCCAGCCGTTGCGTTAATAAGCCCTTCCGTTGCGACCCATCTAGGCGGGAAAAGGTCCTGATGAACTGTGATGTTGAGTACATCCGCCAGAACCAAATCACCGGCATCATCTGATCCCGCCATGACAATAGCCTGATACTCACCTGCCGGAGCTTCGTTGTAATTGACAAGGTCCATGGACCATGTGTTCTCTATTGTATTCGTAAAATACTCATACGCACGCCCTGTGATTTCAGGGCAATAGATCGCTACGCTTTTTACGTTATCCTGCCAGTCGAAAACATCGATTTCGTAAAAACCGCTTGACCCCTTCTGGGGATATATAAATCCATGTTTGAAATTGGCAAAGGCGTACGGTTCAACACAATGCTGTCCCTGAGATGCTTCAAATCCAATCAGCATTTCAGGAATCGCTTCGCCATCAGGCAGTAGAATCTGCATATTCTCCGTGTAAACCGATTTGCTTTTAAAAATCCTGTCCGGTTCATCCTTGCAGAAAAGCTTGAACGGGTTGAACGCTTCGCCGCCGGGAATGTCGTACAAGGCAGTTAAATGGTCAAAATCCTGCACCATTTTATTTGAGCCGTCTGTGTAGAATATCATTCGAGGATCATACGCATCAGAAATAAATGAATTTTCCACTATCACATTGACATCAACGATATTGGTCGCGAAATCATAATCCAAGTATTCGAATTGAGGCGCTGTCAGCCAGGAATCAACAGGATAATTCTGATTAGTCTGTTTGACTGCATCTATCTGATGATGCTCGATATCAAATTCCACTTTCCAGACACCAAGGCATCTGTGGTGCAGTTCACTCGGAGTGCCTCCGCCGGGAGTTGAGGGATCACCTGATCCGCATGAAACAACAAATGTTGTCATCATGGCTATAAAGAACACCAGTATTGTATTTCTCTTATAATTCATTATTTCCTCATTCCAACCTGTAAACTTACTAACCTGCTAACCTACTTTCCCATAATCATGTTTGCGATTTCACGTCTCTTGTCAAGTAATTCATCGGGATCACTGCAATATTCCTCCCAACTAGGTATCAGTACATTCGCTGATTCAACAGGAAGGCCCTGTCCAAGCATATAGAGAAGTTGCGCGTCCTCAAGGCCATCACGGGTTAGTTCTAATCTTATGGATGTGAGAGGGCCATAGACATTGTCCTGTCCGGTGTACTGATTGCATAAGAATCCGGGATACATCATATTGTTGCATCCATTGCCCATTCCGGGACCGAAAGTAAGAGCATCCTCGTAAGGATTGGTTTTCGACCAGTCATTTGCCGAGCTGTAGAATATTCCTGTGAAGTCATGCTGGTATGCGAACCAGACAAACAGTCTTGTCTGTACGCCTTGTTTATCGATTGAATAGCTTGGGTAAGGATGAACACTTGTGTTTGAGTAAATCCATTCCTCGTTATTTTCAGCGCCTGCTCTGGCATCCTCCTCAGTAGCCCAACAAAAAACCCTGATATTCATGGTGAAGATATCAACATAATCAAAAAGCGGAGGATATGATGCTCCCTGCGGAGCTGGCTGTTCGGTAACCATTAATTTTGGATACAGGTTCGCTTGCCTTAGAAGTGTGGACGAATCAATAATTGTCTGGTAATGCTCCACAGTGTATGGCTCATCCACAAACAGAACAAAGGCGCGGTCGAGATATCCGCGTGTATCGAGATACTCGGATACCTGATTGACATAATCGAGGAATCGAGCGTTGAAATCAGGTTCAAACAGCGCGTCATTATTGCCAATAAAACCATCGGGATATAAATCAAAGCGAGTCAGAGGGAAATAAAAACAAGGAAGATCGTAACCATCGAGGAAAGTAACAATATCCTCTTCCATTCTGGTGAAATCAATAAGGAAACTTCTCCGGTCGGCTTTCAGCATTTGTTCCGGTTTCATAATGGGAATTCCATGCACAGAAATATATCTTTTAGCGAGGAAATGCGCGTAATCTCTGGCAATCTCAATTCCTTCAGGCGTGCTGAGACCATTCTCATCCATCCCATGCGCCCATTCGATATCCTCCTGATCAAGGCCGAAATTCGCGTCTAAATAGAGCCTTTTAGGCATTGTAATATCCCAGACTTCCAGGGAATATTCGAAGGAGAATTTACCTGCGTCGGATGATTCGAATTCAATCGTTCCGGAATACACTCCCGCAGCGGCGTCATCCGGAATATGAATATCAACCCATAAAGGAGAAGGGAGATTATAAACGACATCGAAAGGAGTAGTAAGCGGCGCAAGAGCATCGGGCCAGAGTCCGACATCCCCGCCGGCATCGCTTGGCTCGGTGATTAAAACGTAGTGCTCCTTAAACAGGGAGATGTTGTCGTTTGAAATAATGTTATCCCCCATCACAAGATCGGATGGATAGGCGAAAACATCCTGAATGTCCTTTGTGCCGTCAATCAGAACAGGAATAACCTGAAATGGTTCGTTCTCGCCGCGAGCAGCCTCAACAAGAAAAGTTGAATCGAATTCCAGAAGGTCGAATACGGGCAGAATCTTGACCATTGAATTGGTCGCTCTTACCTCGTAAACCTTTGGTTCCGGTTCAACTGGCGGGTCAACTGGAGGGGTTGATTTACCGCCGCAAGCTCCAGCGAATAGAAGTAAGGTGGAAAGTATTACTGCAAGTGTCCGTATTAAAGCCATATAAAAGCCTCACCTGTGTTTCAGATGCGTTAAATAATACATATTATCCATTGGTATTTTACCATGCTTAATAATATCTGACATCAGAAACGCCGCTTTCGCTCAATGTGCAATCAGTTATGATGGCGAAATTACCCCCATCAGAATATTATCCAGTTAAGGCATCTGAAAGTGAAGGGATAGGTTAAGATTGGGGTAGAGGTATGTTTTCGGTAAAATCAGAAGGATGAAAATGGGCAATAATTCGGTGTCGGACTCCTTCATATTATTTGCACAATGATGCCGTGATGTGCGGATAGGGTGGTAGACGGGTTTTACTGTATATGGCATTTGGAATTAACTTGGGATATAGGTGTCAGACTCCGGTAATGAGTAACTTTTACTCGACGTTGTAACTTTTACTCGACGTTATAGATACCTGATAACCAGGAAGTAAACGATGAGTAGCATTGCAATCAGCACAAGTCCGGCGGTAAGCAGACGATTCCAAATTCGTTTTGCAATTTCATCATCAGAGGGGATGATTCCAAACCGGCGCCTGATTTTCTTCATTTTCGCCCGGTCCTCATCGCCAAGGTGATCGACTCCAGCGCTTATTTCCACGTGATGCAGCAGCTCGTGTTTCACTGTGTTGATAATTTCCTGCTGAATCATCGCGTGCGGAGCATCGCCCATGACCTGCATAAATGAACCGTAGAAAAGTCGAACTCCCCGTCCGAGCATCGGGCTGGTGAAATATTCGCCCATAATGAAAGTCAAACCCTCCCCGCCCATTTTGGAATCAGGCACAACGGCAAGCCCGAGATTAAGGTTTTTCTTTATCTCATCGGGGAGAGCGTCGTAGGCGTCAAGTGCGATATCTTCAAATTCCTCGAATGTCATTATGGCAAGGTTAATTATATCTGTTTACGCCTGGAATTTCACGCTTCGTGGTTGTTTTTGATTTTGAGTATTTAAGATAGATGCATAATCTTGAATTTTCATGTATAATAAGCTAGCTTTATGCATGGTATGTATCCGCATTTGTGGAGGTATCTCAATTGGCAGATGCCCGTAGTGTTAGAAACCTTTTAAATTTGGTCTATGAGAAAAGTGCCAGCGACCTTCATCTCGGCGTGGATCGACCGCCTTGGATGCGAGTTGACGGCATTCTCAAACCGACAGACCTTCCCAAACTCACCAAGCAGGACATGGAAGATTTCGCGAGAATTCTTCTTGGGCCAAAGCGTGAGTTTCTAATCGATGAGCAGAATGAGATCGATTTCTCATACGCACCGGATGATTTCCCCGGACGATTCAGGGTAAACTTCTACCGCCAGAAAGGCGAGATTGGTCTTGCTCTCAGGCTGGTGACGTATGTTATCCCGACTTTCGAGGAGTTGAACCTGCCTCCGATAATCCAGGAGGCAAGCCGATTCGAGCGAGGGATTATCATCATTACCGGAACGACCGGTTCGGGAAAATCAACCACTCTTGCCGCGATGACTGACTGTATCAACCGCGAGCGGGATGCGCACGTTATCACAATCGAGGATCCTATCGAGTTTTTCCATTTCGATAACAAATCCATTATCAACCAGCGCGAGGTTGGAATCGACACCGACTCATTCATTATCGCTCTTCGAGCGGCAATGCGAGAGGATCCGGATGTCATCCTGGTTGGTGAGATGCGTGACCGTGAAACAGTTCAGACAACTTTCACGGCGGCGATTACCGGACACCTTGTCATGACCACGCTGCATACAACGGACGTTCTCCAGACCATTAACCGTGTTCTGGATTACTATCCATCGGATATGCAGAAGCAGGCGCGAATTATGCTTTCGGAAACACTCGAGGCTATATTCTCGATGAGACTGCTTCCAATGAGTGGCAGCGGACGCCTTCCCGCAATTGAGTCGATGATTGCGACAGCGCGTATCCGCGATTATGTGCTTAACCCGGATGAAACAGCGCTTATCAAGATGGCTATGGAAGAGGGCGAATTCGACGGTATGTTTACGTTCGACCAGTATCTGCTTAAACTGTATCGAGCGAAACGAATCACATACAAGACGGCGCTTAGAGCCGCGAGTTCACCGCATGACTTCCAGCTGCTCGAAAGAAGGTCGACCGAGTTCGATGCGCCAATCACGCAGTCATACTTCGGTTCAGAAGGTAATCAAGGATAATCAATAGAATTACATCGCATTCAACAAAGAGGACCCGCTGCATTTTCGCGGGTCTGTTTTTTTTGCGCTTTTTTCCGATATAGTCCATGCCGGATTAAATGTATGTAACCTCTGAAAAAGGAAGAAATGGCGCTAGCTTTCATAAACGAAAAGAATGGATTCCTGAGGACAGGCTAAAGAACCGGGTCAAGCCCGGAATGACAGAAGTTTGTCATTCCGTCGAAAGGGGCTGTTGAAAAAGATGCCAATTCGATTCAAAACGCTGGGTGCCGCTGATACAGCTGTCTCGGCTTTATGGGTGACATGTTGCTAAGTTCCGCATTTCACCCACATATCACAAAAAGACGTGATGTGTGGGCGGCACCCGAGAGTTAGCAATAAAATACCATGTTTGAAAATCAACGTGCTTTCCCGACACCCCCGAAAGCCGGAATCCATCATTTTTCGGAGGTCTCATATTTCATATTTGATTAAATTTGATTTATAATGCGAAACTACACGATATTTACCTAAGGAGAACGATTACGATATATGGAATTTCTAAGTCCGTCTGAAAAGATACTCGTATATGTGGTTTATTTTACCCCGCTTATACTTGCGTTTATATGTGGCAGTGTAATCGGTTCTCTATCGAACGTTGTAATACATCGCCTCCCGTTAAAAAAAAGTTTGTGGAATCCGCCAAGCCATTGTCCATCGTGTGAGACAAGAATCGCGTGGTATGACAACATTCCAATTATCAGCTGGCTGAGATTGCGAGCGAAATGCCGTCACTGCGGCGCGAAGATATCGCCGCGTTATGTGATTGTGGAATTTCTGTCCGGTGCGCTGTATGTCGCTGTGCTGTGGGTGTTTGGATATATGCCGCTTGAACATGGCCGCGCGCTCGGTGAGCTTCCCAACCTTTCTGATTTCGCGTGGACAATAATTCCAATGCTCGCGAAAGCGTATATCTTCACGAGTTTCCTTCTAATCTTAACGTTCATCGACCTTGATATCTGGAAACTGCCTGACCGTCTTACCATACCGGGAATGATAATCGGATTCGCTCTGGCGTTCGCGATTTTCCCCGAGGGCCCAATGGAATGGCGCTCGATTCCGATTGGTTTTCGATATCTAGACAGTTTCTACGGCTGGCTTCTGGGCGGTTCGGTGCTTTTCCTAATCGCGATGGGCTGGAAAGGCGGTATGGGGGGAGGGGATTTGAAACTGTGCGCCATGATGGGCGCGTTCCTCGGATGGAAAGCAATGGTGGTCGCGTTGTTTGCGGGATTCCTGCTCGGAGCTATTTTTTCAATCGCCCTGATGGTTTTGAAAATCGCGACAATGAAAAGCAAAATCCCGTTTGGGCCGTATCTCGCGCTCGGTGGATTTTTGGCGATGCTGTTCGGGAAGAAGGTAGCGTGGATTTATTTTGTCGCGGGAATACAGCATAAGCCAATGGAAGAAGCATTGGAGGGTTTGGCGAGATTGCCGGAGTTGATTGGTCAAGTGATACATTTCATCGTTTAATCTTTATTATTAATTCACAGCTCTATCGAATAGCTTGCGAGGTGGATGTCTTTGAATTTGTTGGGGTAATCGTCGCCGACAATCCAGGGCATCATGTCTTTGGCTTCGCCGTAATGGAGCATGAATCGATTGCAGCCGAGAGATAATCCGCTAGTGGGTTTGCCGTTGATTCGTCCCCAGCGTACGATTGTCCATGGTGTTACCGCGATTTCGATTCCCCAGTTTTTGCGATTTTCTGTGGACTTTTCTATAACGCCATCATGTCTGGTTTTGATTTTTATTTTCTCTTTGTCGGTTGCGTAATGAATCCAGGGGAGCGGTTTGACTGACCATCCGGTGCGGACTCGTTTGACCGTTTCACCTTTGCCGTCTGTGTAGTCGCTGTCCATTTTTTCCGCGCAGTAGCCGTAGTCGAGTCCCGGGAGGATTGTCTGGATTATTCCGAAACATCCGCCCTCGCCCTGCTTTTCAGCGGATAAATCGATTTCATCATCGGCGGTTTTTCCGTGAAAAATATTCGAGCGGTGATACATTCCGAATTTTGTCCATGGTGTGATGTATCCGGCGTAGGCATCATAACGCTCGGTGCCATGTAATCTGCGCCGGGGGAAATCAGTGTCGTTGCGGACAAGATAGTCATAGCCCAATTCGCCCTGAATGACAAATCCGGCGCCGAATACTCCCGCGAATTTCAACGGGTAGATTAGCGCGACAGGGTCGGCATCGAGCTGGTCGAGATTTATTTTTTCGCCGGGGAAATGCCTCAGTGAATGAGACTGCCCGATTCGGAATCGACGGATGTTCGCGAGTCCTGCGGGGTTGAAAAACAGGCATTGTTCATCGCCGCTGACTGCTGTCATTGCGGTGCCGAGTCCGAGTGTTCGCGCGCTTAGCTGTGAGTATTGCGGCGGTGGCTGTCTATCGGATGGGGTTAGCAGTAATCCAATCAGGATGAAGGTGAATAGTATTGATGTTGAAAGTAGTTTCATTGTTTGTTTAGGCAGTTAATGATTGTTACGAATTTGCACATTTCACCCACAAATCACAAAAAGACGTGATGTGTGGGCGGCACCCGAGCTAAAGCATGATTCTATTGTCAAGCCTTGTTTCTTGCCGCACTACGCTAAAGCAAGGTGTTATTATGTTGATTCGATTTTTCTAACCTGCTAACCTACTAACCTGCTAACCTGCTAACCTGCTAACCTGCTAACTTGCTAACCTGCTAACCTACTAACCTGCTAACTCTAAAAGAATTTAGTATTCTTCTTCAGGCTCTTTGCGTATGCGGCAAGGAGTTTTACAATCTTCTCAAGGTCGCCCAGGTGGACTACTTCTACTGTTGTGTGCATGTATCTGTTCGCAAGCCCTATTAGCGCAGTTGGGACACCTCCGCGTGATATGTTAATGGAATCAGCATCGGTGCCGGTTCTGCCTCCGCCTGCTATATGCTGCAGTTTGATTTTGTTTTTCTTCGCCACGCTTAAAAGGCCATTAAGCACAACCGGATGAATCGCGGGCCCGAAGTCAAGCAAGGGACCATCGCCGCATTTAGCATCACCGAATTTTTCCTTGGAGCATCCGGGGTGGTCGGTCGCCTGGCCAACATCGATCGCAATCGCGGCATCAGGCTTCAGATGATACGCGGCTGTCTTTGCGCCAGTTCCGCCGATTTCCTCCTGCACGGATGAAACTGCCATCACGCACGCATCGATTTTCGTACCTTTGAGCAATCTTAACGTTTCAGCGACAGCCCATGTTCCGATTTTGTTATCCATACGGCATCCCACGGCAAGATTGTTTTTCAACATCTCGAATGTCCCGCTGATGGTGATATAATCGCCGACAGCGACCATTTTTTCGGCGTTCTTTTTATTTTTCGCGCCAATGTCAATCCAGAGTTCCTCGTGTTTCGGCGCTTTTTTCCTGTCCTCGGGAGGAGTCATGTGGATTGCTTTCTTGCCGATTACTCCGAACACGTTTTCTTTTTTATTGTGAATTACCACACGCTGGGCGATTAGTGTCATCGGGTCGATTCCGCCAACCTGTGTGAAGTGGATATATCCCTGATCGCTAATGTAAGTAATAATCAGCCCGACAGCATCGCCATGGCCAACAATCATAAGGCGCGGTGAGCCTTTCGGATTCAGGATTGCAATAGCGTTGCCGTACGCATCGTATTTGGTTTCGTCGGCGTACTGCTTCGCGTATTTCATCCAGACCTCCTGCGCGCTGCGTTCGAATCCGGATGGCATAGGCATGTTGGTTATTTCTTCCAAAAACGCAAGTGATTCTTTTCTCATTTGGTTTTCCTCTCGGTTGTTTTTTTCAGCATACGTTAATTAAGCACATTAGCCCCTGTGACAAGGTACTAGTTTTAGCAGAGAATATGGCAGTATGTCAATATAAATCCCGGCGATGGGTTACCGCATTACAGATTTGCGGACAAGGCTGTGGTTTTATGGAAAAGCCCTATTTACACCGTAACCCGGTCATGCCATTATTTAAAAAAGTGAATCCATCCCGACAACCTTCGCAGGCATGCCGGGGTTCTGCATATCCAGCCACCACCCCGGCATGCCTGCCAAATTTGTAAAAAATATTCACCTTCTCTACAAAGGCATGACCGGGTTACGGTAAAAACAGGCTTTTGTAAGATCTCCTTGGCTGTCCGACCTCTAAATCAACCTGCTAACATACTAACCTGTTAACCTGCTAACATACTAACTTACTAACCTGCTAACCTACCAACCTACTCCTGCAGCTCAAGTTCAACTTCGACCTTCATTTTCTTCTTGCCCCTGTAAATATCAAGCGTAACTTTGTCGCCAATTTCCATTTTGCGGATTATTTTCTGGAATTCCATGGGGTTTGTGATTTTCTCGCCGTTAACCGCGACAATGATATCGCCGCCAATAAATATTCTGAATTGCCTGAATGCGACAGCGCTTTCGCCACCTTTTAGCCCGGCTTTGTATGCGGGTGAACCAGGTTCAACTCTTTGAATTAGAAGCCCCTCGGTAACCGGCAGACGGAGATACGCGGAAAGTGTTGAGACAACGGGGAATGTATCCACTCCCAGATATGGCCTTCTGACTTTACCGTATTGAATGAGGTCATTCATCACTTGTCTCGCAATGTTGATTGGGATTGCGAATCCGATTCCCACACTTCCACCTGATTTGGAAAGCATCGCTGAGGTGATTCCGATGACTTCGCCGTATGAATTGATGAGAGGGCCGCCTGAATTGCCGGGGTTGATTGTGGCGTCGGTCTGAATTATGCCCTCAAGTTCCTGGTTGTTTATTTTTATTGTGCGATTCAACGCGCTTATAAAACCGACCGTGCATGTTCCGGACAAGCCGAATGGATTTCCAATCGCAACCGCGCGTGAGCCGACCTTGAGTTTGTCACTGTCTCCAAGAGGTGCGACAGGCAATGATTCGTGCGGCTCTTCCGTAAGTTTGATAACCGCCATGTCGCTGATTTCATCGTATCCGACAACTGTCGCCTCCTCGCTTTCGCCGTTTGAGAAGGTAACATACAATTCACCGCGATTTGTCAGCGCATTGCGAATTACATGGAAATTCGTCAGGATATATCCCTTTGAATCGACAACAACACCACTTCCGGTGCCTTTTTGCGGAATAAGGTCACCGCGCCAGAAATTATATGCGTATCGTACGGTGGTGATATGCACAACGGCGGGAGAGACTTCCCTGTAAATGGACTGCACAATTTGCTCTTCCGTATCGACATGCGGATATTTGAATCCGGCACTTCCGGCAACCGGTTGAGCAATTGGAGTGGTTGTGTCGAGGTTATGATTCGCTGGTTGTGAATCGTTCCCGATGTTTGTGAAAATTAGATAATTCAATCCAATGACCGCGACAGTGCCACCCATCACAGCTGAAAGGAATATTAGAAGGAATAATTTTTTTATTGACATTCAAAGCCTCGCATAGTGATTTTTCAGACATTGAATTATACAGAAATAATAATGATATGACCAAGCCTGATGGTTATTGGTTCGGATATGTTGGTGGATATGGATTAAAGGAAGACCCCTTTAGTCCCAAGCCGTAGTGGCGAAGCTTGTGTTCGCCCGGGTGCCGCCCATACAGCCGTCCCGGCTTAATGGGTGTTTGCAGCGAAGTTACGCATTTCACCCACAAATCACAAAAAGACGTGATGTGTGGGCGGCACCCGAGATCATCAGGGGGGCGAAAGACAATGATTGAGTTAATCAATGATGTTTGTTAGATTCCCGTTCTGCATTTTAGTTAGTCTGTTCAGGTGCCGGCTGGAATCCAGCGCTCCCAGGAAAACCTGCTAATCGACTAACCTACTAACCTGCTAACCTACTAACCTGCTAACTTTTCTTATGTATTCTGATTTTCCAGAAGGGGAGCGATATCGAGAGCGCGTTCGATTGAACTGTTCTCTAATTCTCTCAGGTCGATATCCAGAGGTTCGGGCATTGCGACTCCCTTGCTTCCTCTGAGCAGGGTTATCTTTGGCTGGAATGGCCTTTGGTAATTCGCCTCACGTACGATGCCCTCCTCGCCTGATCTGAGTTTCACGTAAGAGCCTGGCGGATAAATTCCGAAAATATTCAGGAATGTGGTTGTTACTTCAGATGATACGAGAACATTCGGTGACTGGTAGATCATCTGTGCGGCGCTGTGGAAATCGCGTTTTACATTATGCAGCGGGTCAGTGATTGCCAGGTCATAGACATTGGCAACAATCAGAATCTGCTCCATAATTCCGAGTTTCTCTCCCTTGATGCCTCTTGGGAATCCTTTGCCATCAAATCGCTCGTGATGGTTTAACACTATTGTGAGCATTTTTTCATTGAATCCGCCATGTTTCATCAGGTAGCGGTATCCGGTCATGGGATGATTGCGGTAGATATCCGGATTTTTTTCCTCATCTGCCGGATTAATGATTTTGCCGACATCGTGCATCAAAACAGCTTCACCAGCCGCGATAATATCACCCTTTTTAAAATCGAACACTTTTGCAAGCGCTGTGAAAACCACAAGGGTATTGAAGGAATGGGAATAGATTTTTGAATTGAACAGGAAAAGGTCCATCAGGCTTAGTGTTTTGGATTCATCCGCCAGCATTTGAGAGACAACTTCCTGCGCCACTTCCCTGACCGGAGCAAGGTCCACACTGCTGCCTTCCTGCATTTCCTTAAGAGCTTCCTCAAGAGTATTTACAGCATGGATTTTTGTATCCTGCCTTATAGCCTCTCTGTGATTGATATTTTCAATGAGGGAAACATATTCCCTGCGCTTAAATCGCGGTTCACGCGGCATTTCATCAGCGAAGAAAAAGCCCTCGTTGAAATCCTGTGATGTTTTCGCTGGTTCATCCCATGATTCATGCGCATCCGGAATTTGTTCCGCTTTCTCCTCGGCAATAGCCTCAATTTTTTCAGGTTCATCCTCTGTGGCGAATATTTTCTCAGGCGCGGATTCGGATGTTGATGTTGATTCGCGATACCGAACTTTTTCAATTCCCCGCGTGGTTAGTATATCGAGGATTGCCGGTGTAATCAGCGTTCCACGTGCGAGAAGAAGTTCATTATTCTCGTCAAACAAATCCTCTTTAAGCTCCGCTTCAAGTTCAATATCATCCAGTTTGAAGAACATCTGTTTTTTATCCTGTTCGTGAATTTGAGCAATATCGCCGATGCTCTGCGCAAGAGAAAGGCTCTTCATCTGTGAATCAGCATAGAGGACATCCGCTATGACAGCCATGCAGGATTCGCATTTTTCAATATGCTTAAGCCAGTAATCCTCCTGTTGCGGCGAGAGTTGATTCTCTAAAAGGGCAAGAGCGATTCCCTCATCCACAAACCTTCTGCAGAGGTCTTCGGCGTCTATTTTTTTAATTATTTTCTTCATATCAGCTTACCTGTTTCAATTTCGTTATTCTCTCACGCGGCTGTGCGAGTGCTGTCCTCCATCATGATTCGCCTAAGTGTAACAAGCGATTTTTGAATCAACGCGCCAACACTTCCCTCAGGCATTTTCAGTTCATCAGCGATTTCCTTGTATTTCATGTTTTTGATATATCTCATGGTTAGCGCCTGTCTTGCCAGTTCAGGAAGTTTTGCTATCTGCCGCTTGAGTTCCACAATTTCACTTTCCTCAAGAACCTTGACATCCGGGGAAAAGCGACTGTTGTCCGGAATATCCATTGGCAGGTCATCAAGTGAAATGTTATCCACTCCTCTACCGCGTTTGATTGTCAGTATCTTGCGGTAATACTGGCGCACGCGATTGATAGTCAGGCTGTGAATGTATGTTTTCAGAATTGACTGCTTTCTGAAATTCTTAATTCCCTTGACCAGGTCCTCGAAAACATCATGGCAGATATCCTCTGCATCCTGGTCAGACAACCTGTAATTTTTTCCTTTAATGAGCTGATAGACATAAGCGTAGAAACCATCATAGAGAATTTTCCACGCCTGGTCATCACCAGCTTGAAGCATATCGACAAGCTCGGATTCCGAAAGGTTTCCGAAACGCCTTTTCGATTTAGATTTCATTTTATCCAGTGCAGTTTTGCCCAATCCAGACTCACATTAAGAGTGTTCTTAAATTGATCTTCCAAAACGAAATGAAAACTCCATTCCGTATTAATATCGTCTAAAAAGGGATGTTGTGGACAAAAAGCGGTATATATTATGGGGGAGTTGGTGTTGCATTAGAAAAAGACACTGTTGTGGTGCAGGCGGGGGCTGAAGCCCCGGATTTCCGGCAAGGGTGCCGAATCTCCCGGATTTCCGGCAAGGGTGCCGAAGCTCCCGGGGTTCCGGCAGCGTCATGCTAAAGAATCGTTGTTTGAAGGCTTTGAAATGTGTTTTTCTTAATGTTATAATCGCCGGGCGCTATGAGAAATTTAATTTCAGGTATCGGCATTATTATTATTGGTGAGCTTGTCATAAAGCTCCGCCATAACTGATATTTCAACCCCCACAAGTTTGTGGGGGTTTTGCATTAATTCACTTTGTTTGATTTATATTCAAGGAGATATATCAATGGCTAAGATTCATACTTGCGTAAATGGCAAACTGGTTACCAAAGAGGAAGCCTCAATTTCACCATACGACCACGGTTATCTGTACGGCGACGGCACTTTCGAGGGCATCAGAATCTACAATGGTCGCATTTTCAAGTTCAAGGATCATATGGACAGGCTGTATGATTCATTGAAAGTTCTTCGAATTGAGATGGCGATAAGCCGTGAGAAACTTGAAGCGGATATCATTAAGACAATCCAGAAGAACGAATTATACGATAAAGGCTACATTCGCCTTGTAATTTCACGAGGGATTGGTGATTTGGGAATCAATCCGCGCAAATGCACTCATGACCCGACTGTAGTAATCATCGTTGATTCAATTCAGCTTTATCCCGAGGAGATGTACGAAACCGGAATTGATGTCATTACATGCTCAACCCGTCGAATGGTCTCGCAATCGTTGAATCCGCGAATAAAATCTCTTAATTACCTGTGCAACATATTCGGAATTTTCGAGGCAAATAAACAGAACGCGCAGGAGGGAATCATGCTCACAATTGACGGGTATGTTTCCGAGGCGACTGTTGACAATCTCTTCCTGAAGAAAAACGGGCAGATATGGACTCCACCACTCTATCTTGGAATCCTTGAGGGCATTACTCGCAACACTGTCATGGATATCGCGACAGAAAAAGGCTATCAGATGGAGGAGAAAACATTCACGATTTTTGATGTTTACACCGCGGATGAGGTATGGCTGACAGGTTCGGGAGCGGAGCTTATTCCAATCAAGGATGTTGATGGTTTGATAATCGGCGAGGGTAAAGCTGGTCCGGTTTTTAAGGAACTGAGAGCCGCTTTCCAGGAGCTGACAAAGACGACCGGGTTTGAGATTCCGAAGAAGTAAATAGCAGTCAAAGGTTGTTTTTTATATTGTATCCCCCCCCTTAATCCCCCCGCGAGCGGGGGGAGATTTTTTTTATATTTGCATCACT
>CBDURE010000055.1:0-20849 GCA_965369605.1 uncultured bacterium | reverse complement strand
GGACAGTCCCCTTTTTTTACTCAATCTAAACTCAACCCACACAGTTTATTGAAGCTCCTCTTATTTGGCAATTTATCGGTTAGCCAAATTCTGTCGATTCCTACTAACCTTATACAAGTGCCGGTCAGAGACCAGCGCTCCCAGGTTCAGCATTTTACCAATATAGCAAAATCACCTTCAACCACACCGATACCCGACAGATGCTGTATAATAGCCCCTTGGTTTTACGGTATATTCAACTTGAAAAGGTAAACGACTAATGGAAACTGCATACATGAAACGGACTCATCTGGCTGAGGAAATGAACGACGCTATCGCTGGGCAGGAGGTGATTCTCAATGGCTGGGTTCACCAACTGCGCGATTTAGGCGGAGTCATATTCGCCCTCCTGCGCGACCACAGCGGCATGATGCAGGTTGTTCTCGATGAGACAATCAGCGCCGAAGTTCGCAAACTGGCGGATGAACTCAGGTTCGAATACTGCATAGCGGTGAGGGGAATTGTAGCACTGCGTCCCGCCGGACAGGAAAACCCCGAGATGAAATCCGGTAAACTTGAACTGAAAGTAAGCAAGCTTGAAATTCTGAATCCCTGCGATGTCCTCCCGATCAGCGTCAGCCAGGATGGCGGTGAGCGCAAGGAACTGCGGATGAAATACCGCTACCTCGAACTGCGCCGTCCCGAAATCTCGAATAAAATAATCATGCGGCACAAGCTGTGCATATTCATTCGCAATTTCCTCTCCCAGCGCGAATTCTGCGAAATCGAAACTCCGCTTCTGGCAAAAAGCACACCGGAGGGCGCGCGTGACTTTCTGGTGCCGTCCAGAGTTCACCCGGGACATTTCTACGCTCTCCCGCAATCGCCGCAGCAGTTCAAGCAGCTTTTAATGGTCGCCGGATTCCCGAAATATTTCCAAATCGCCCGATGCCTGCGCGATGAGGATTTACGCGCCGACCGCCAGCTCGAGCATACGCAGCTCGATATGGAAATGAGTTTTGTCGATCATGATGACGTACTTGGACTTGTCGAAACTCTTTATTCCGCAATCTGGAAAGAGTTTCTCGATTACGATGTCAGCACACCGTTGCCGCGAATCCCCTATAAACAGGCGATTGAACAGTACGGCATAGACAAACCCGATCTCCGATTCGGAATGAAAATATCAAACCTTGGTGAAATATTCGCCGACACCGGAATCAAATTCCTAAGTTCAGTACTCAAGAAGGGGGGAAATATTCTCGCGCTGCGATTCTCCAAACAGCCGTTAAGCCGCAGTGAGATTGACGCTGTCGAGGCGTTCGCAAAGGAACAGGGCGCGTTTGGACTCGCGCATTTCATCAACGACAACGGCAAACTCAAAAGCCCGATGGCAAAACACATGAGCGATGATGAAACATCCAAAATCCTCAAAATGCTGGAACCCGGCAATATCATGTTCGTACTCGCGCACGAGGGAAAAGCCGGCTATGAAATCATGGGGCAAACCAGGCTCATGCTCGCGAAGAAATATGATCTAATCGACAAATCAAAACACTCGCTGCTGTGGGTAACCGATTTCCCCCTTGTCCAGTGGAGCGACGCCGAGAACAAAGTCGTATCGGAGCATCACCCGTTCACGATGCCGATTCAATCCGAATGGAACGAATTTCTTGAGCGCAACAATGGCGAACCGAATCCCGATGACAAATCAGTTTTCGAACTCAGTAGCCAGGCGTACGATTTGGTTATAAACGGACAGGAGATGGGTTCAGGCTCAATACGAATCAACCGTCCCGATCTGCAGCGCCAGATTTTCAAACTGCTCGGATTAACCGATGCTCAAATTGACGCGCAGTTCGGACACATTCTTGAGGCTTTCAGTTTCGGAGCGCCCCCGCACGGCGGAGTCGCAATGGGAATCGACCGCACCCTCATTCAAATAACGGGCGATGAGGCAATCACGGATGTCATCCCGTTCCCGAAAACACTAAAAGGCGTTGACCCGATGATGGATTCGCCATCGCCGGTAAGCGATGAGCAGTTGAAAGAACTCCACATAAAACTGGATTTGCCGGAATAAAATACAAAAAAAGTCCCCCGCAATCGCGGGGGATTATAATTTTCAATTTTGGGGCTTCAATAAACTATGTGGGTTGAGTTTAGATTGAGTAAAAAAAGGGGACTGTCCCAACCAAGTGAATAAATACAGTATAAATCAGGGGTTACAGCATAGTATATTAATAACATCAGATTTGAAGCCTCATGTGGACTGTCCCCTTTTTTTACGGGGGCAAATAACCCACACAATATATTGAAGCGCCACAATTTTTCGTTATACACTACCAGAGTTTCACAATCGCCATCCCGTTGCTTTCACGGGCAAGATATGCATACCTGCCGTTCACATCAACTTTAAGTGAGTCTAAATTACTTAGTCTGCTGTATTGAACGGGACTTTGTAGATTGCTGGCATCATACACCAGGAAATATCTATTATTATCAGCAATGTAAACATAATCATCCTGAACCGCAAGCCCCATGAGTTCATAAGACAGATATTTTTCGCCTATTGTAATGGGATTATAAGGATTGCTCACATCAAAAATACTCAATTCCCTGGAAGTAACCATGTAAACATACTCATCCTGAATGCAAACACCAACGGCGAATCCTCCTCCGGTGGATGATACAAAAGATGGATTTTCCGGATCAGTTACATTAATTATTGTCAGGCTTTCGGTTCCATCCGCAAGACATGCGTAACCAGTGCTGACTTTAACATCTTTTGCCGTGCGTGTGTCGATTTCACCCACAATTGCAGGGATTGTAATATCAATAATCTTCAAACCAGCCTGTCCGTCCGCGACATACAGATAATCTCCAACTATATCCAGAGCGTATGGGTAATGAGTCTGAATGCCCCACACAGGAATCGGCGCGGTAGGATCTCCCATATCAAACGCCTGAACAAAAGATTGGTTTGCATTGCTGCCACTATATATGCCGGTCGCGACATACGCCATATCATCCTCAAAAACAACTCCAAGCGCTTTTAATGGAGTTTCAACAAAACCAACCCACAATGGTTCAGCCGGGTCGGTTGCATCAACAACACTCAGGCCATCATCTGTGGCGACATACACATATCCATCGTCATATTCAACATCATTCGCATTGCTGCCAAGATAAATTGTCGAAGCTAAAAACGGGTCATGTGGAGTCGCGGTTCCATGTTTAACTGCTATATCCACCAGTTCATATAGCGCCAATTCACCGGATGTATCAGATGTCGATTTTATATATCCCTGATATCGTCCTTCTCCCGCACCGGTATTGTTGGCAAGCGTACCGCCCCACCTGTATGGCTGAACCGAGTATGGCAGGCTCGTAATTCCCGACAAAAACACACTTTCATCGCCGAGAATCGCCGGACAACACAGTTCGACATCCGCGATATCCCACTGGTAATCAAACACATCTATTGTTACTTCCGACCAGGAATCCACAACACTGTAAAGGGTTTCCTGCGTGAAATTCTCAATCATGTACGGTTCCCCGCAGTTACCGGGCCAGGACGCGTCAATCGCAATCGCGACCGGAGCAATTCCCGCGGGAAACTCAAGCTGGATTCGCTCAGTATGATTTGAATATCTGGCAAACAAACGGTTAACCTCATCTTTCGCGAACGCTCTGAACGGATTTATCTCCGCGCCTTCGGGAATATCCCACAATGCTGTCCAGTTGTCGGGATTAACGAGCCTGATTCCACGGTCGTTTGAGTAAATAATCAGGCGAAGGTTGTAGCCGTTATACGCGTACGGATTCGCAATCGTTACATCAATATCCATTACATTTACAATCGGGTCATAACCTATTATGTCCACGCCGGGCGGGGGGAGCGCTGTAGTAACATCCAAGTGAAATTCCGCGTCACGTTTAGGTGCAATTTCGGTGTTGAGTGAATCGACATCAAAATCGAGAGTCCATGCTCCCAGAAAATGCCTGTTCTCAACTGTGTTTGATGGCAAATCCGAATACTGGTTCGCATCAGCCGGTGCCGTGGGAGCGTTGCCGGATGAACATCCGGCGATAAGCGCCATAGACACGATTAACATAATAAAAACTGTGGTGGATTTAAGCATTGCTGCCTCCGAATTCTCTGTAATAGAGGGAATAAAACAGGGGAGTAAATATATTGTTTCTACCAATGATAAATGTATCACATAATAGTGTTTTGAACAATATCGAATGAACCGTAGAAATGAGTAATAAAAATGTAGCCCGGGAAATGAGGAAACTGTCTCAGAACCCGCCAACAGCAAGAAAAACGTCATTCCCGCGAAAGCGGGAATCCAATTATTTCTTTATTCAGACTATCGACAGGTCTTTCCATTCCTGATTAAAGCTCTCATTCAACTCAATCTTCCATGTATCGTTTTATATTCGAATCAGAAGAAAAATGGATTCCCGCTTTCGCGGGAATGACGGGTAATTCGATATAGCGTTTTTCTTGCTATTTGGAGGTTTTGAGGCAGCCTCATGAGAAACCGGGCTGCAATCTGTGCTATTTCTTATCATCCGATTTTGATTCGGACGATTCCGATTTCTTGCTTTCAACTTTTTCTGTTTTCTTATCGGCGCTTTCAACCTTCTCGACTTCCTTCTTATCCTTTTTCTTCGACCCGTTTCCGTTCAACGTCGAACCGCGGCGGTTGTCCGTGCAATACCATCCCGAGCCTTTGAAAATTATCCCCACCGATGACATAATCTTCTTGCTTTTCGCGCCGCACACAGGGCATTTATGCGTCTTTTGCCCGACACTCACCAAATCCTCGAATATCTCTTTGCAACTTGTGCATTGAAACTCATAAATCGGCATCTTGCTTTTTCTCCCGTATTCGCCAAACCATGATGATTCTGCGTTATATCACTTACACTACTAAACCATGCCTTACTCAGCATGGTTTTCGTTTGTTAATATCTCTTTTTTCACCTGCAGATATTATACCAGTTATTCGCCCTCAGATTCAATTGTTTCGACAGATTGCTTTTTCGGCTTTTCCCGGCGCACTTTCATTACCTTTCTATCGGATATCGGGATTAAATCGGTCGATTCAACATCCACCCACTGCTCAGGATCGATTTTATACCGCTCCCAGATTTCAGAAAGAATCGCCCTGAATTTCCCGCGTTCCTCCTCAATCTGATCGCGCATCTGCATGATTATTTCCACGCCGGCAAGATTCACTCCGATATCAGTCAGCGAAAGGATGCTTCGCAACTGCTCGACATCGGACTCGGAATACATACGCGTATTTCGCGGCGTCCTCTGCGGCTTGACCAGTCCCTCGCGCTCATACAGCCGCAGTGTCTGCTGGTGAACATCCAGCAAATTAGCCACCACGCTGATTGGATATCGCGGACGGTTAAACTCTTCATCGCTCATGTCAGCGAATTTATTTTCCCGCTTGGAAGCCATCTGTCACAACCATATATTAACATACAATCAGATTGGGCGGAGGTCAAGTTTTGAGCGGGCAGTATCGACCTGGAAATACTGGGAATTATGAGGATAGTCTGCGGTTTTGCTTTTATCTACTCAAACTGGCTGATGAAATGCTCTTCAAGGATGTCGATTAATCCTAGCATGATTGGGTCAGGTTCATCCATGCATTTGCTGATAACCCAGGCGTCATCCATACTGTTTGGTTTATAAATAGTCAAGGTAAATGAAAAGTGTTTGCCATTAATATGTGAGCTATATGTTCTGTAAGGAATGTCAAGCCCAGGTATTGTAAATTCATCACCATTGAAAAAATAATCCTCATTATCCTCAAATTCAAGATAATCGAAAATTAGATCAACATCCTCAATTCTAAATATTCTATCGAAACCTTCATATACAGGTGGGTCCTCACTTTGAATTGCCCTTGACAATCCGCCACTATATATAACAATTGCATCATAGTATCTTGAGGTTCCTGTCCAACCTGCACCAATAACAAGACCTGTGTGATCATGATGTGGATAAATTAGATCGTAATTAAAATGATGATCGTAAATTATTTCAATTAATGAAAACTCTAAATTATTGGTGCGAAATGAAGAGAAATCGGAATAGGACAATGGGAATAAATTCGAGTAATCATAACCACTAAAAGTATGCATTTTATCTGGATTATTATTGTTTTCAATTGATCGTTCTTCCTGTCTGTTATCAGTTGCGGAAATATTAGATTTGTTATTATCATTCCCTGATTGCATGCCGCATCCTATGAGAATAATCATTCCGAGGATTAGAATATTCAGGAAAAGTAATCTATATGTAGTTTTCCAGTATTTCATTTGTAGTTCTCCTTGTTAATGGTAAACCTTATCAAATAAAAAAAGATTGCATCTAAACAAATGTATTTGGTTACCATATAAATATGAACGCCAATCATCATCTGGCGATTCCACCATCAAATCCAGTAACCCGGGGCCGCTTCCCCGGGCTTTAGTCGTATTTTGACTTCACCCGGCAAAGAGTTGCCGGGTTACATATTAGCCACCACGCTGATTGGATATCGCGGACGGTTAAACTCTTCATCGCTCATGTCAGCGAATTTATTTTCCCGCTTGGAAGCCATCTGTCACAACCATATATTAACATACAATCAGATTGGGTGTAGGTCAAGTTTTGGGCGGGCAGTATCAAATTCGTAACCCGGCGTCCCTTCGCCGGTGGAGGCGGGAAAGGGGATTTCCCCGTGGAAGGGCATACCCCCCCCGTCATTCCCGCGAAAGCGGGAATCCAATTTTCTTTATTTCTGGAATGTGACAATGCGTGGAAGATTAAGTTGATTTAATACCATAACCAGGAATAGAAAGGTCTGTACGATAGTCTGGTTTAAGGAAAAAATGGATTCCCGCTTTCGCGGGAATGACAGAATCGTGTTTCGCGGGAAATGGATTCCCAAGCTGCAATGAAATGATTACTAACCGCCAAAATCCACCGGCAGCGAATCGACAACCTTAACCGTCTCAAGGCTGACTTTTATTACCTGCCCAACGAGTTTGACAATGTATTCAGGATCATCATCGTTGTTGGGGTCTGACACAATCCCGCTGCGATCGAATGTTTTTACTTTGTAGTATTCAACAACCCACTCCAGCGCGCTTCTGTTGCCCAGTTTGTATTCATACGCTTTCTCAGGGATTCCCGCCAGAGTCAATGACGGATTAACCTTCAATTCCGTCTTATCCCTGCTAAGGCGCATCTTGTCCTCAACGCGTTGCGAAAGCGGGATGTCCTTTGATATCTCCCATTTCAGTTCATACGGCTCAATCGATTCATACTCCAGATGCCATTTCGACAGCTTTTTCCCCGCTTTGGAAAATGCCCAAAAATCAGGCGCGAAGGGGATACGCGGAAGGTCGCGTTTCAGATTGTCAGCATATTTCTCTTTATATTTCGGATGATGCAGAACGCCGTATATATAGTAAAAAACATCCCATTTCTTTATTTTCTTGTCTTTGTATTTCGCCCGATATTTCTCAAGCGCCCAGTCGGTTATATTCTCCTGCCGATTTGTGCCGTCTTCATCGTACGTGTAGAAGGGGAAACATTGTGTTTTTTCAAGAATATCAAGACATGGTATAAGTTTTACAATATATGATGAAAACGGTTTACTGCTTCCTAATCCAGATACGCAAATTACCAAATTCTTCTTTTGAGAAACTTCATTTGGGAAGATTTTTGGAAAATGATAAACGCTGTTATTAAGAAGTCTATCAAAGAACAGATTCATTTTAACAAATGGCCGATATATTGAATCTCGAATCTTTTCTTTCTCATAAACTGCGTAATGCCCTTTTCGAAGTGCCTCTTTTAAATCACCACTCCATTTGATCTTATTATAACGGACAAAATCATCAATGTTATCTACTCCTCTTGTTCGCGTGTACCTGTCAACTTCGGAATTGTAATCGTCAACAAATTCAACAATTCGTTTTTTAAGATTTTCTCGATTGAAATCATATACTACTTCATCGCGATTAGTTTTCACTCCGTTTGAATAAATGTAAAAAATTGTCCTGGCATCTTCCTTTATACCTTTTTTAGCTTTTTTTGTTCCGAGAGCAGGGAAAGATAAGAATTCCTTAACATTTTCAGGCACTATCCATGAATGACGATCATCTGGTTTTAGTTTTCGCCACTTAACTCCTTTCACTGTTTTTTTCTCATTTAACCATGCATATTTTTCCTCTTTACGCCAATTCTCAGGAACTCGATGATAACGAATTTGACTAGCTTTGTGTTGTTGATTCTTTACAAGTACTGTAATTCCAACACCAACTTGAATACCAAAAACATTGTGAGTGGTACCGCTAAGTTTTGGATTTTTCCGAACATTACCATGTAAATCAACATGGTAAACTCTTGAAAAATCCTTAGGCAGATGTTTACGCATACCATCGAAAGCAATATTCTCAACAAAACTGTTATTTGATATGAAACAAACAATGCCGTCGCGTCCATTAAGGCGGTCTGATGCCCAACGGAAAAATTTTACATAAGGATCATAGAGTTGGGTTTTAAGAGTGGCATTTGAATCCTTTTTATATGATTCCTTAATTCGGTTATCAACTATTTCGTATTTTCGGTTTTTATTATTATCGTTTTCATTAAGCTGCCCCACGTTATAAGGCGGATTGCCAATTATCACTGTAATCGGCGTTTTCTTCTGCCTATCAACCCGTTCCGTGTTCTCCCTGCTGAATTGAAGCAATCCCTGCCTTTGCTCCGCCAAATCAAGAGTATCCACAAAGCACAAGCCCTCGAATGGCTCATATTCACCCATTATTTCATAATAGGCGTGCTCGATGTTCAACGCTGAGATGTAATACGGCATGAGCATTACTTCATTAGCGAACAGGTGTTCCTTATACATCTGTTTAAGATTGCGCCTTGATATTCGATTCATCAAATTGACAATAAAATTGCCTGTTCCGGTGCAAGGGTCTAGGATGTTGACCTTATTGCTTCCAAGCGAAAGCCCGAATTCCTCATTAAGAACCTCATCAACGCTGGCGCACATAAAATCGACAATAGGCTGCGGAGTGTAAACGATTCCATGCGTATCAGCGACCTTGACCGAATAACCCTGAAAGAACTGTTCATAAACCGTATTAAGGAAATGCTGTTTGTCAGAAAAATCGACAATATTGCGCGCGGCATCCTCGATAGCGATATAGAACCTGTCGAGGCTTTTAACAAATTCATGTCGGCTGAAACTTTTACTTACAAGCGCGCCAATCACTTTTTCTATTTCAACAGCGATAACATTTCTATTTATGAACCCGGGAACATCGAAAATCGTTCTGAACAGGCGTTCAGTCAAAAGGTGCTGGATGAGCATTTCATCCACTGCAGCCTCGCTGATATTGGGGTTCAGGGATGTTTTGCACACCTCGAAAAAATCATCAAACGAGTCTTTGAACTTTTTATTTTTTGAATGAGCGGTCTTTATCTTCTCGGCAAGTCCTTCAGCGATATCAGGAACTTTCTCTTTGAATTCAACAACCGCTTTCTCAAACGTTTCAATTGCCGGTTCGGTGTGGGTGTAGAATTGGTTTAGTAAATCAACAAGCTCATCAGGTTTTTTCAAATCGAAGCGATGAATCTCATCACCATTCTGATAGAGAACGGCGGTTTTTGTATCCTCAACAATAGTGTTTATCGTGGGATAGCCTTTTTTCAGTTTCTTTTCGATTTCAACATCAAGGTCATCATCGGTATCTTTAGCTTCCCAGTATCCGCGAGGGAGATTAAACTGGTCATTGAGCGTTCCATCCGGGACAATCCGCTGACCATGCACTTTCATGCTCAATTCCGGAATCAGCTGCCACCCGCGTTTTTTTGCGGTATCGGACAGCAGATTTTGAAAAGCTGATCGAACCGCTGTTTCATGCTGTACGCCAGCCTTTGCATATTCCTCCATCGCAGCGTAATATTTCTTTACCGCAGTAATTCCTTTTTTTATCAGAATCGGTTTGGTCATTAATTGAGCCTCCATCGGACAGTATACCCATGATTAGTATATACATCAAACAACATTTAACCACAAATAAAAAACTCGCGAACAACGCGAGGGTTAAAATCCAACAATATTCAAAACACGCCTCGCTAACCTCCCCCTTCCTTCTCCGCTTTCATCCTGTTTTCGATTTCACTGAGGTATCTATTATACGCTTTCGACCGGTTCTCCTCGCCGAGTTCAGAGGACACCTTGAGCATCCGTCGTGCGACCCGGTACGCGTCACGCAGCTTGCCGTCATCGATTAGCTTCCGCACATTGTGGTCAGTGAACGCTTTTCCTTTAGTGGCTTCCTTTTTCGCTTTCAAATGGCTGTCATCGATGATATCCGCTATTGACGGCAGTTCGATTTTCTCTTTCCCGTCGTTGGTGGATTTTTCCACCGTCGAATTGGAATCAACGCCGGATGATCGGAAACTTGGTTGGGGTTGATTTGCAAACGGGTTATATACTTTACGGGGAGTAGAGCCGTTTAAGTCGTCATGCTGCGGATTATATGAGCTGTCCGGGTCGATTGGGATTGTGCTTTCACCGATTACATAGGGCTTGTCCGGCGATGTTTTCCCTGAAATTTCGCCATCAAAATCAAGATAATCTATTTCATCCTCATCTTCCGATTTCTTTTCCCAGTGTGAAAAATCGCCGATATCTCTGGTTTTATGGGTGCGCGACCATTGCTTGAAATGCGCTGTCGATTGTTCAAATGTCATGTCTTTGATATTGCTTGGGGGTCGAATGAGCATCCATACCGGGAAGAGAAATGGCCAGATGAAAATTGCGCCTATCATGTAGCCGCTGGTGTCAATCGGTCGAAATTCCCCATCCTTGTAGATGAAAAACGCAACACCGCAGCCACATACCATATATACTGTTAACCAGACTAAGAACACTTTGCCATTAAGTTCCTTGATGGAATCAGAAATTCCACCTTGCATCGTTATTTTCTACTACGAATCCACCGTATCGATTATTCACATTGTACCCCGGTGTCCCTTCGTCGGGATTTCCTGCATCGGCAACGCTATAATAACACGACAAAAAAAAACTGTAAAGCAACTACTATTAATATCGACGCACCACAAATTCTTGTTTCAATTATACCACATGCATCGGGAAATCGGTTTGAGGCAGTGAATTTCCGTAGCGCTGATGTCCCTGGGCTGTTGAAAAATCTATGTGTGTAGGGGCAGGCCCCTGTGCCTGCCCGAAAGTTCGCCATAAACACAGGGCAACCCACTAGTGGGCAACCCACTAGTGGGCAACCACGGGGGGTTGCCCCTACAGTCTGGAATACATCAACTTTTTCAACAGCCCCGTCCCATCGGATGTGTCGTCCCCGTCCCGGGGGCAGCCTGTGGGACACAGGCGACACAGCCTGCGAGACGCAAGCGCTACGAGAATAAGCAATCGCGGTATTTCAGAAAATGATAGACTATTGCGGTTGACGTACCAATCCGGTATTATTTGCTGAGTTATACCCATGAGAAAACGATGATGAAAAAAAATCTGAAGATATGGCTGATATTTACAGGGATAGCGCTAATCCTGCTGCTCGGACAGGCTGCTGTTCTCGCTCAGACTGATAATGGCTCTCCGACGCCGGATGAATCTGAAACTGAAATGCTCCTGCCGGACACTCAAATGGCGGAGGATTTCCTTCCTGTGGAGTCACCCGCAAAAAAAGATACAGGGCTTGGAGCAAGCTACTGGCTTAACCTGATTGTATCGCTCGCGATTGTGATTGTGTTCATCTACGGGCTTAGTTATGTTTTCCGCTACCTCTTCGCGCGGCTTCCGGCGTACCGGGGCAAGGGTGAATTCAAAGTCATAAATTCACTCAGGCTGTCAACCAATTCGACACTGTATGTAATTCGTTTTCTGGATGACATTTACCTTCTCGCAGCCACGCCACAGAATGTCAGTGTTGTTTCCCACATCAGCGATACCGAGAAAGTTCAGGAGATTCTCGATTCGATGTCGAACGCTGACGGCACCAATCCTCACGCTTTCAGCACGCTGCTTTCAAGGCGAATGGCAGAGGAGATCAAGCCAGATCCGTTCAAGGACAAGCAGCAGTCGCGCGCGGCTGAACAGCGCCATTTCGAGGAAACATCAAACCGCCTGAAATCGTTCGAAACACGCGATGAGAGGGAGGACGCGTGAGAAAACTGTCACCGAAAGCAAGGCGAATAATCAAGGGGATTCTAATCGCGCTGCCGTTTTTTCTCTATGCCATCCTGGTTATTCAGGAAAGGGCGCTGGCGCAGAATTTTGACATCCCGCGAATAACAATCGAGCCGGGCGGCGGCGAAGAGGATATCCCTCTCGGGCTTCAAATCCTGCTTCTGTTGACAATCCTCTCGATTGCGCCGTCAATACTGATAATGATGACAAGTTTCACGAGGATTATTATTGTCCTTTCGCTTGTCAGAAACGCGCTTGGAACTCAGCAGCTGCCTCCGAATCCCGTGTTAGTCGGTCTCGCGCTGTTTTTAACTTTTTTCGTGATGGCTCCTGTCGCAAGGGATATCAACGACAACGCGCTTCAACCGTACCTTGCCGACGATATACAATTCCAGGAAGGATTGAAAATATCTGAAACCGCGATCCGTGGTTTCCTCTATAAGCAGACAAGACGCAAGGATTTAGCGCTCATGATAAACCTTGCGAGAATCGAAAGACCAAAAACCAAGGATGATGTCCCAACCTATGTGCTGATTCCATCGTTCGTGATTAGTGAGCTGAAAACCGCATTCCAAATGGGGTTCGTGATATACATTCCATTTTTGATAATAGACATGGTTGTGGCATCCACACTGATGTCGATGGGGATGTTATTCCTCCCGCCTATTCTAATTTCATTGCCATTCAAGGTACTGCTGTTTGTCATGACCGACGGCTGGCATCTGATAATCGGCAGTTTGGTTTCCTCGTTTAATTAGTCGTTTTTAATAAACCATGTTTTAAGTTAGAGGTGAATGTTTTCCCTTGGGAGCGCCGGAATTTTTCCGGCGTTTTAAGGCGTCCTCGTCTTTTGACGGGAGCGCTTTAGCGCTCCATGCGCCGGACGGAGTCCAGCGCTCCCAGGAAAAGATAAATGCCCGGGGAGGGACTTGAACCCACAAGCCTTTCGGCACTAGATCCTAAATCTAGCGTGTTTACCAGTTTCACCACCCGGGCAAATACTCCTCGTTCAATATCAGTTGATTAATTTTATCACATTATCTATCGGCACCCAATTGGGGGATGGCGGGAGTGACGCAATCGGACAAAGAATAATTCGGTTTCATGGGTTGTCAATGAGGATATCTAGGATACTAAATATAATCAGCAACATAAAAGGGTGCTGTCCGCTTTGCCCCATGATAAATGCAATTTATCGTGCTATAAGCCTTCCTTGTTTTTTAGCTGCCTTTAACACTCTAAAATTTGAGGTAAACACTTGTATTCCTGGAACAGATGCAAAATCTCCATCATCAGTAATTATTTGTATTACATCATTGTTCTTCATTGCTTCAAGCATGAAAAGGTCATAACCATCATTTTTTTCTGTTTTAAACCGTTTTAACGCTTCTGTTGTAGATTCAATATCAATGTTAATCTCAAGTGGTTGAGCCATTGATGAAACTTGGTGCCAAGCCGCCGTTACTTCAGAAACTACCTTGGCTCGTTCTTCAGGTAAATTGTGTCTATATTCTTTTTTCTGAATTTCTGTGTTTGTTTTCTCATAAATTTCGTGTTCAACTTTCTCAATGCGATGAGATAGTTCAGCTAGTGATAAACCACACTGAAGAATATTTGCGCCTACTTCTAAGGATGTCTTTAAATAGTAAGGGTAATTGGTTATCTGATAACGTTGGGGGGGTTGATGTACGCTCAAACTTGCATTTGAGTATGTTAGCCAATACCAAACATTAGTGTCAACGAGAAATATGTCTGTTTGCTGCGGTTTGTCAATCCCAATATCAACAACCTCGGCGTGAACAGTATAGTTTATAGACATTAATCAGACTCCTCAGCATGTTTCTCTAAAATGTCATCTACTATTTTGCTATAGTCAATATCATTGTGATAACGGCTTGCGTTTTCTATGACACGTGTAATAACCAGTTCACCTGTAGAATCTAAATTTTCAATCTTAAGAAGTTCTCTAAGTTCTTCTTCCTTTATATCGCTTAGCAATTGACCTATGGCATAATTGAAAAATGGTGATGCAAATTGATTAACTCCTAAAAAATCAAGTGTCACTTTTTCTCCATTTCTTAGTAACTCGTTAATACTCTCATAAATGATTTGCCCATCTTCTTTTGTGATGCATCGAGAACCAATTATATCTAATATTGCTATCTTCATATCATTCTCCTTGCTGATGTGCCAGCGATTCTTCATCTGCAAAACGATACAGGTTTTCATCACATTGTAAAGTAATGTGGACTATTGTTCCTTCGAATGATGAAAGGATATTGCTGTATCGTTCTCCATTATGATCAATGATGGCATAGCCATCATTACTATATATTTCAAGTTTTCCTTGATTTACCTGAACGAAGTCTTTTAGTAAATCCAGACCAAGACCACCTAGCTCTTTTTTGGTTGTAGATCCTCTGCGAAAGGCCCATCGAAGACAATCATCTGAAGATAATTCTGATGCGCGATCATCGTGTTGTGAGATGAATTTTCGAATATTTGCGGGAATTCCCAAACCAAAATCGACCACAGACAGAAGTAATGCATTATCATTCTTAAAATGTTGACCACAAGAAAAAACGCCTATTGCAGAATTACTGTGTTCAAAGGCATTGATATATATTTCCCACATACGCCCAACTATAGCATTCTGAACATTATCAGTTACATGCACCCAACCTCGACCCAGCCAATAATCAGTTAAATAGTCCATGATGCTATTCATGTTCTCCTCAGTATCTTCCCGATATGGGATTGAATGTCCTTTTCCTTCTTGAATATGGAAGCCAAACATTCTAGCAAATCCATTTTGACATAGATTCGCTTTTACAGCATTACTTGTGAGTGAGTCCCAGTCAAATGTCACCGTTCTAGAATCTGCTTCAATAGTACGAGCTAATCCTCCTAAGAAAGCTACCGCATTTGGACGTAAAAAACGACATCGGGAAAATTTAAAACATACATCTTCTTGGCAATTTCTAATTGAGTCATAGATTGCAAAGAGTTTTATAAAGTCATCTTTTTTATCATTTAGTGTTGGAATTTTAATAACCAGTGTCAAGTTAACAATTCTCCATAAATGCTGAAAACTCGCAGGATAAAATCTAGTTCTCAATTAAGAAATTCTATGAGTTCCTTTACAACAACACCATCTTTTTCAGGATTGCTGTCGTCAATTGGCTCCAGAAAAAGCTCAATTGCGTCCTTAATATTCACCATGGCTTCATCAATTGTTTCGTCTTCACTGATGCAAGCGGGAAGTGACGGCACTGTGACAGTATATCCGCCTTCAGCACTTGGTTCCAGAATCACTTTGAAAATCATATTCACTTCACCATTTCATTTTCTCTAAATAATCATCAAAAGACTTGCATTAATATTATACGCCATTCGCAGGTTTTATCACATTATTTATCGACACCCGCGTTTTTTCGCTTTGCTCTCAATCTGTTTTGCAACCTTATCGAATTCCGCATCAGCCTGTTCAGCCTCAATTGCCAGACGTTTGCTGTTGAATTTCTCGTATTCCTCCAGCGCGGTTTAGTTCGCTTATCTCATCCTGTGAGAGATAATTCTTGGCGACTGTGGCGTCCGCTTTTCTTGCTTTCGCACCTTTCCAGCTCGTTAATCCCATATTTGGCTTCGATGAATCAGCTCTTTCCGATATCAGTTCAGCAGCGGTTTTTCCCGTAATTGCCCAGTGAAGTTTATTCTGGATAACCTTGAAAAACTCCTGAGTTTCCTCAGCTTTGGGGTCGTAATCGACAGCAAGAGTGTAGATGTCGCGAATTTTCTGGTAGAAGCGTTTTTCTGAAGCCCGGATATCGCGTATGCGTTCAAGCAGTTCATCGAAATAGTCAGCCCCGATGTTTCTGCCTTCTTTCAGGCGCTCATCATCCATCGTGAAGCCTTTGACGAGGTATTCCCGAAGCTGATTAGTAGCCCATATTCGGAATTGCGTCCCGCGATGCGAGCGGATACGATAACCCACAGCGATTATCGCATCAAGGTTATAGAATTTCCTGCCCCGTTGCACCAGTCTGGCACCCTCCTGTTGAACTTGTAAGTAATCCTTACAAGTTGCTTCTTCCAGTAGTTCACCTTCCTCATAGATATTCTTCAAGTGAAGAGTAATATTCTGAGGTGTTGCCTGAAATAATTCCGCCATGGCAGCCTGAGTCAACCATACGGTTTCATCCTCAAGACGAACATCAATTCGAGTCTGTCCATCCTCTGTTTGATAGAGGATTATCTCTGAGTTGTTTTCTGGCAAATTATCATTTCTCATTCCGCGACCTCCTTCAGCATATCATCCGAAACATTCAGTCATGAGTTATTCCGACAAGCTGGCATTTTAAAAATCATACGAAACAATCAACCTGAGAGTTTCCAGCTGGCTGTTAATGTAGTCGTAATCGGCGAATTCATCATCGCTGAATCGGTATTCGAGATTGAGTTTCCAATCATCACGCGGCGAATATTGTAACCCGAGAAGGTAATCCGTATGGTCGTATCCATCCGCGCCTGAGACATCATACTGCCATATCTCAGTGTAGAGCAGGTAGTTGTCATCGACATCCCAGTCAAACCCGCCGCCGAATTCGATTCCCTTTTGTTCAAATTCCAAAAGTGATGTAATATCCGTTAAGGTTTCAAACATTCCCCAACCTGCATAGGCGTTAAATCCGGGGGCTAAATTTCCATTCCAGTTGATAGTTAAATGATTGTCCTTATCACTCGACAGTCTTCCACTGTTATTTCGATTGTGGGTGGTCCATCGAAGTTCCAGATCACTATTGGCCAACGGCGCCTGCTCAGGATGATACCTGATAACATAGCTGTTAATATCCTCTGAGCTCCAAAGAAGGGATTCTGAATCGGGAAGGTAAAAATCTGTTTCATCAAGACTGTTTCGCCTAATCAGTTTCCAATCGGCGCGGAAATCGAGATCATCTGACAGGTCAATTTCACCGCCCAGCCTGTATGTGTGGGTGAGCTGAGTATTTTCCACTATATTACTAGGCCCCTTCATCCTAATATTAGGGAAATTGATGGCGTCGTTTATCGCATTGCGATTGGGCCGTGATTTTGATGCCCTGTTGAGATTCCATGAGAAATTCAGTTTACTATTTCGAGTTGGTTTATATTTTGCCGTCAATCCCGCTTTGAAAATGTCACCTGCAGGATGAAGTCGTGACACATTATCGTCCTGATCAATCCATCGCAATTTGGCAGCCATCACAAGATTATTGATACCCAGCGCGTTCATGAATCTTCCCGATGCTCCAAGTTGAACGTTGGTAACGTCGCCGATTGTATCGACATCGCTGATGTTATATAGCGCATCTCCACGAAACAGTGTGCGGTCGTTGATTTCCTTTTCGGCGCTGGCATGGTATTTGGTGTATGTTACATCAGGTTTATCTGTCGGGTCGGAATCCATTTCCTTATGGCTTACACCAACTGATGCATCCCAGCCAAGGGCTCCAAAATCATGGGAGATACTGAAATCCTGCGAATTCCAGAGTGGCTGGAAAGAATTAGAAGTGGCTGGTGAATGCTCAACACTCCTGTAAGTATATGATAGATTTGTAACACCCTCATTTATCCTGCCGACGGCTAAATCAACAATCATGTCCTTACGTTTCCCCTCATCAAGAGAGGGAATGTCCAGGAACCGGTTATCGATTGTCTCAATTGAAAAACTCCAGCAATCGGGATTAACGAATTCAGAATTTCCGTATGCTTTAGTGTGGAAATCATGGTTTCCAGTAACATCTATATATGAACCGTTGTGGAATCTACTGTATAAATCCAGATTTGAAAGTGTCCAGAAGTTATCCCGGTATGGCAAGTAATAGGTCGGTTCAAACAGAGGGCCGTTGCCGAAATCACCAAGCGAGAATTCAAACGACAAAGAGCCGTAAGTTTCCGAGATAAAATCCGGTGACGGTTCATCCTCAGCTATCGCCGGAGTGCATAAAATCAGCATTAGAAGGATAATCGCGTATGTTATGTTGCGTTTTTTCAAGGCAGCCTCCCGCTAATTAAAGAACAATGCGTCTGTATTTGAACCATGAATATCAGCATGGCAATCTGATGACCAGCACGAACCCGGGAAATGCGCCCGTGGAGTCATCTCGTAATGGCACCTTAAACACAACCGATTGGGATATCGTAATAGTGAATCGGCATTTGAACCATGAACGGCGTGGCATGATAAACAACCCTCTCCGCCAACATCTGTGCCGATATCCATTGAGAAAACAAACGGCCCCTGTTTATCGGCGTGGCACTCAAAACACAGTTCATCGCCGTCATCCAGGAGTTGATACTCGAACTGTCCTGACATTGCATTATGGCACGATGAACAAGCCATTAAGCCCTCATCAACCGGGTGATGCGACCGTCGGTTGAATTCTTTCCTCTGTTGTAAATGGCAATTCAAGCAGGTTTCATTCGTGGTTTTTTCAACAAGAAAATTACGGTTGGTTGAGTGCCCCTCGTGGCAGGAGAAACAATCCATTTCAGAATAATAATGTTCACTTGCTGTCCACCAGTTCTTGTTATATGAGCCAAGTTTCCTATGGCACTTCGAGCATGATTCGGTGGATTGTTTGGGAGTAAGTTTTTGGGGAGCGAGAATTCCCGCGAGATCCCCGTTATGGTTTCCGCCCGGACCATGGCATGTTTCACAACCGTAACCAAAACTCTTGTTATTTGGGTCTTTATCTATCAGGTTGATATGGTTATGCACTTTCTTCACGAAGCGATCATCATGGCATATCAGGCACGATTCTGATCCGGTTTTGTCAGCATCCGCTCCAGTGTATTGGCCAAGATAAGAAATCTGTTCAGCCGGTGCCTCATCCTCAGACCACACAGCCTGGCTGAAAATTAGAACAGGGATTAATATCAGAAGGAATGAGACTCCGAAAATTGTAAGTTTATGCAAACCCAGCTCCCTAAAATTGAATTTAATGCAACAGGTTTTCTCTTCAAGGGAAAACCCTATTCTTTAGTCGAACATTGTACTTTAAACTGGATAGTCGAAACAAATCCATTTGGATTATTATTAAGAACTATTCTCAACTTGCAAATATTATAAATTCCCTGATACAATCTATCGATGCACAGGGGAACCAATATGAAAGGACCACGATTTTTCATACCAGTTGTTTTCTTCCTTCTTTATATTGCAATCGCAAACATTGGATGTTTGAAAGGATACAGTTTCACTCCTGTTGTGCCCGAACCTGAAAAGAAAGCTCAATCGGAATGTGCTGTCTGTCATTTGGATGTCGAGATGCTTGAACTGGTCGCCGATCCCATTGATGAAGAGGGAGATTGCTCAGGCTCTGAGGGATGAGGCGGTGAAATACCTCAGGTTGAGGCATGGATAAAAGTTCTCGTTGGCATTGGTTTTGTTGATGATCCCCACAACCAGTATGACTGCGATTGGTGTCATGGTGGTGTTGTTAATGCCACTGACAAGCTCGATGCCCATATCGATATAATCGCTGATCCCTCCGATTCCTACCCAAACGCCTGCTCAAAGTGCCACAGGGAAATTGCAGAAAATCATAATGTGAGTGTACATGCCCGGCAATCCGGTTTTCTCACAATGATAGCAACGCGCAGTGGATTGCCAACCGATACGCCAATTATAAAAGAGATAGTGGATAAAAAGTGCAGCGAGTGCCATACATCCTGCGGACAATGCCATATCAGCAGGCCGGATGCGGTTTTAGAGGGGCTTGTTTCTGAACACATGATTTACAAAACACCATCCGATGATGAAAACTGCACCAGATGCCACGGCTCCAGAGTCGGTGAGGAATTCAACGGAGCAGGATTTGGCAATCCAGCCGATGTGCATAAATCAAACGGTTTTGGCTGCCTGGACTGCCATTGCGGAGTCGAATTCCACGGTACTGGAAAAGAATACGCTAAACGATACGATGTCGAGGAATCCCCGCGTTGCGAAAATTGCCACATTAAATTACTCAACCTGAATGAGTATCATACTGAAGAGCATATGGGAAAACTCCAATGCCAGGTATGCCATTCGCGAAACTACAAAAACTGCTACCAGTGCCATGTGGGTAAAGAGGAGAAAGGGCTGCGATTCCCCTCCGAGATGGATTTCAGAATTGGGCGGAATCCGTTGAAATCGGCAAGGCGGCCATACGATTTTGCCGTGCTAAGACACCCTCCAATAGCGCCAGACTCATTCGATGAGTGGGATATTGAACTAACCAATTTCACCTCGTTGCCGACATGGAAATATGCCACCCCGCATAATATTCGACGGTATCAACCTCAAACAGCATCATGCAAAAGTTGCCATGATAATTCGGATTATTTTCTGACATCCGATTATATTCGCAGCAGAATAGATGAGGGCATAATGGTTGAGCTTGAAATGGAGGCTAATCGTGATGTAATACTGGACAGCATCCCGGAACATTAGAGCGCGGAATAACCATTGAAAAAAAGAAAACCCACCCCAGCCCTCCCCATAAATGGAGAGGGAGTAAGCTGTTTCTTCCCTTCATAAATGCATTGACCGGATATATTAATTTAAAATTGAAAAAAAAT
>CBDURE010000054.1:0-21001 GCA_965369605.1 uncultured bacterium | reverse complement strand
GGCTGTGTCCGAAACGTCCCGTTTCGAGTTTTGTTTCGTGTCGACGCGCCGTCGACGACACAGCCGCTGGGACATCAGCACTACGAGACCCGTAACCCGATGTCCTCTCACCGGGATACTTGCGTAAATTAATTGCAATTACTTAATCCCGTAACCTTGTGTCCATTTATACCTGAATGTAGTAAAATTTGAATAGTTTATATCCATTTTAAGGACACGGAAGCAGTATGAAAATTAAGATAGTTGTGCATGAAGCAGAAGAGGGCGGATACTGGGCAGAGGTTCCAGCTCTTCCCGGATGCGTATCGCAGGGCGAGACAATGGAGGAGCTGCTTGATAACATTCACGAGGCTATTGAACTGATGCTGTCGAAGTGACGAACTACATGCAAATAAATAAAATATCCGAGTTCCGAAAACCATCCGAGCCCCGAACGTTAGTGAGGGGTAACCTCGAATCCTATACAATCCCAGAATACCCCTCACTAACGTTCGGGGCTCAGTTACAAATAAATATCCATTATAAAAAAATCAATTAGACCAACAACCCGTAACCCGGTGTCCCTTCGCCGGGGTATTTGCGTGAATCATCCAAATTTATTGTGGCAAATGGATTGCCGGATTGTGATTCTTTCTGATAAAAGAGGAACAGTGATTAATAAAAGCGAACCGGCAATAATAATATAGATTCCCCAATCGTAATGATATGATTTATTTAGTTTAAGAAGTTCGTCCGGAGCATATATCTTAGGTAATCTTTTTCCATCAAGAGCGATCCTTTGCACTGGAATTGGAATTGGTCTATGTGTTTTAGGTTCGAGATTAAATTTAACAACTGTTGTTATTAACAAAACCAGTGCAATTACTCCGACTATCCATAAATACTTAAACGATTTTTTCATTATTAGAACAAAAGCTGTTATTGCAACTAATAAATTCAATATTCCTCCCGCAAAGGAGAGATAAATCGTAGTTCCAATTAGCCATGACTTATTCACAAAAGGACAAAATGATCCTGCAAATAACAAAGCAGAACCTGTTACACATAATATTATAAGTAGTCGTCTGCTCATTTTATTGAATCCCGTAACCCGGTGTCCTTTTACCGGAGTATTTGCGTGGATTCACCCCAACTTTCCCAGTTAATGAGAAACCGGGCTACAATCTTGGGAATGTTTTATCAATGTATAAATCCAATCCTTTTTCTTCTGTCCATTCGAAGCAACATAAAGGTAAATCATCACCGAGTATTTGACCTGGATTGAAGAAGACTACACGAATAACACTCGGACCTGCGTTTTCTGCTACTATCCTTTCAGCTTCGGCTGTGATTATGGATAGTTCTAAATCATTTAGGTCTTTTTTAGAGATGACACTTATAAGCAATGCATCATTAATAGTTTTACTTTCTGCAATTTTAAAATATTTATTGGAGCGTGCATCTTGCTTATTAGTTTGTGTTGATTTTTCAGTTGAACCACTGCACCCAATGATAATTAATAATACAAAAAGTGTGAGAACAAATAGTGTTACCGTGCGTTTAAATATCATTTTGAAAGCTCCGTAAGTAAAAAGATAGGATAATTAAAATTTTTATTCCAATGAAATCAACTTCCCTCATATCTCCCTTTAATTAACCCGTAACCCTTGTGTCCATTCACCGGGGCATTTGCGCGAATTCATCCCCATTTTCCCGGTTAATTAGGGAGTGGGCTACAAATTTTATTTCTTTCTTCTAAACTGTCTTGCTCCGCCTTTAGCAATACTTCGTTTTTTTGCAGGGGACATTTTTTTGATTGTCTTTTCAGCTTTGAATCTGTTCTGTGAGAATATACTTCCTTTGAGTTCAAAAGATACACCCTTTCCAGTGAATGATTTCGTGTTGCCAGTATTCTGTGCCTGCATGTGCTCACCGACTCTTTCACGAACACTTCGAGCTGTTTGCCCAGTATAAAGTTTTTTCTCACCGCTTTTGAAGGTCACTTCTCCGATATACACCTTTCCAGCTTTTGGATTTTTTGGTTTTTTCCGTCCTGTCATTTTTTTACTCCTTGAAATTCATTCAAATCAATTAAGGAATAATCATACTACACTAATGCTTTGCATATTTCAAGTTGAATTTTGTGACAAACCCCAAAAAACCGTAAAAATCACACAAATCGCACCTTGAAACCTACGCAAAAATGACTTAATATGTTGAATTACAATCAGTTCGAGCATTCAGCGGAGTCTTGATGTGACAAAATTTATCTTCATTACAGGCGGGAATGTTAGTTCCCTTGGCAAAGGCATTGCAGCGTCGAGTCTTGGACGGCTTCTCAAATGCCGTGGTGTCAAAGTTGTTATCCAGAAGATTGATCCGTATTTGAATGTCGATGCCGGCACGATGTCGCCGTACCAGCACGGTGAGGTTTATGTCACGATTGACAGGGCGGAAACGGACCTTGACCTAGGGCACTACGAGCGTTTCATCGATGTCAACCTGACTAAAAAATCAAATATAACGACCGGCAAGATTTATCAGTCGGTAATTAACAAGGAACGCCACGGCGATTACCTCGGCGCAACTGTTCAGGTAATCCCGCATGTAACCAATGAAATCAAGGACAGGATTCACCAGATCGCGGTGCAGTCAGAAGCTGATGTCGTGATTATCGAGGTTGGCGGTACTGTTGGTGATATTGAATCGCTGCCGTTTCTTGAAGCAATCCGGCAATTTAAAAATGATGTCGGCCGTGAAAACTTCCTGAATATACATCTGACACTTATTCCCGCGGTAGGTCCGCAGGGTGAACTTAAAACGAAACTGACACAACATTCGGTAAAGGAACTCCGGGCGATTGGTATTCAGCCGGACATTGTTGTAACCAGAACAAAAAGGGAACTTACAAAGGAAATGCGCCGCAAGATATCGCTCTTTTGCGATATTGAGGATGACGCTATCATTCAGTCGATTGACGCGCCCTCCATTTACGAGGTCCCGCTCAATCTTGAAAAAGAGGGACTTGCGGAAGTTGTCGTGAAGAAACTCAATATTGACTGCTCCGAGCCTGATCTTACAGACTGGACTGATTTCGTATCAACGGTGCAGCATCAGGACCATAAAGTGAGAATCGCTCTGGTTGGGAAATATACAAATCTGAAAGACGCCTATATATCAGTGATTGAGTCAACTGATCACGCCGGTTTTTTCAATTCAGTCAAGGTTGAACTCGACCTCATTCACTCGGAGAAACTTGAGAAAGAGGGTACGCTGGAATTCCTTTCAGACTACGATGGGATTATTGTACCGGGCGGATTCGGTGATCGGGGAACGTATGGCAAAATACTGGCGTGCAAATACGCGCGTGAGAAAAAGATTCCATTTCTGGGTTTGTGCCTCGGACTCCAATGCGCCGTGATTGAGTTTGCGCAGAATGTATGCGATATGCCGGATGCCAACTCAACTGAATTTGACCCTGCGACACGCGAACCGATAATCGACCTTATGCCGGAGCAGAAGAAAATCACCCACAAGGGCGGAACAATGCGTCTCGGCGGATATCCACTCAAACTTGTGGAGGGCACACTGGCGTATGAGTTGTACCAGCCCAAGAATGGTGAAGAACTAATTGAACGCCATCGCCATCGTCTTGAGGTAAACAACGACTACATCGAAATGCTCGAAAGCGCAGGGATGCGCATGAGCGGCTTGTCACCGGATGGCATGCTGGTCGAAATTGTTGAAATTACCGATCATCCGTACTACATCGCGAGCCAGTTCCACCCCGAATTCCAGTCAAGGCCGGCAAAACCGCATCCGATGTTCCGCGGATTCATCCGGGCCGCGCATAAATACGCGATGGAACGAAAGAAGGGAAAGCGTGTAGAGGTTTGATTTTCATCGGATATGCGTAGGGCGGAATATAGATAGGAATATAAATGCAGAAGGAATATATAGTAGGAATTGAAATAGCAGAGGCGGAATAAAAATAACAAAAAAAATAGCAGAGGGTTTAAACCCTCTGCTATTTTTTTGCTATTTTTATTCTAATTTACATTCCAACCTTCGACAGGCTCAGGATATATCCTCGTAACTTCGTTCCAGGATATAGCGTAGCTATAAGCCGGATTCTGTATCCTCAAGCAAAGCTCGAGAATCGTGTCATCTATCTGGGATCAGCATTGCTGCTGACCTCATGCGTTTTGGGAACAGCCGGATCAAGCTATAAGTTCCCGTACTTGCACCGGATGGGGTTTACCAGGCTTTCTGAATTACTCCAGAAACCGGTGAGCTCTTACCTCACCTTTTCACCATCGCCGGACCTTTTCAGGCCGTAGGCAGTTTCCCTTTCTGTGGCACTTTCCTGCAGGTTACCCCGACCGGCTGTTAACCGGCATCCTGATCCTGTGGTGTCCGGACTTTCCTCATAATGCCTATTCCCGAGAGAATGAGCATTACGCGACAACGCACTACGCTATATCCTCGAACGAAGTTCGACAAATATCATTTTATCACATCCAGACCATTGCGAAACTGAAAACAATCCAAATATTCCCAAACTCCACTTGATTGGAGCGCGACAGGCTACTGCGGCGCTCCAGCCGCGAATTAATCCAACTAAGAATGATTAAAAGTCAACAACTTCGTTATCCGTGTCGATACTATTATCAGTAAGCTAATTATGCCTATAGAACAAGGATGATGGGGATGGCTGAATTGACTCTTCATGAATATCTGGAGATTGTGGAAAGTCTCCTTGAAATGTCCGCGCGAAAAGAGGCTGAAGTCGCTGAACTTAAAGCCCAGCTTGATGTTTTCAAGCCCAAGGATGTTAACCTGAGTATGTTGGATGACAAGGCTGACATCGGTGGAAAAGTCATGTTGGTTTTCCAATCCAAAACATTAAGAGAAATTCTGAAAACCATGCTCGAAAAGAATTGCTCTTACGATGTAAAAATGGTTGATACCAGTGATGATATCGAAAGCGCCTTTGCTTTATACCAGCCGGACATCTGCGTTATTGAGCATGGCGGTTATAATGACACGATCACTACAGTTGAGACAATCCGCCAGTTGAGAAGATTGTCGCACAATACCGGATTAATCGCCGTTCTTCCCGAAAATGATGTTGATGTGATTCGGGAAATTGTAACTGCCGGCGTGGATGATTTCCTTGTCAAGCCAATCGACACAAGGCGCATGAATAATGTAATTGGAGACATTATTTTAAAAAGAAGCACGAGAAAAGCTGGTTAGCTAAATTGATAATCCCTTTATCGCCCCGATTATAAGTCGGGTTTTTTTTCATTTTTTCTTTGCGGAATCCACCCCAAGCAGATTAATATACATTTTAGGTTGATGCATAATTTGCTAAATGGTGTTTCTTCCAAAGCAATGTATCGCTGATTTCATGCTAAAATAACATCATGCTTTAGAAGCTGTCTTGGAAACTGATAAATCGTCATTCCTGCGAAAGCGGGAATCTTGTCCCTTTCCCGACTAGCTCTTTAGCATGGGGGCAAAAACCTGTCATGATGTTGCAATAACTTTGTCGGAGGTTGATTATGTTGCTGATAGGACATGGATTCGATGTCCATCCCTTTAAAGAAAATCGCAAGCTGATTCTGGGCGGCGTGACAATTGAACACGAACTCGGCCTTGATGGCCATTCCGATGCCGATGTTGCCATTCACGCTCTCATCGACGCTATCCTCGGTGCGCTTGGAGAGGGTGATATCGGACGGCATTTCCCCGACAACAATCCCGATTACAAAAACATCTCAAGCCGTAAACTGTTGAAAAAAGTATCGGGCATGATGAAAAACTCCGGTTACTCAATCAGCAACGCTGATATCACAATCCACGCCGAGGCTCCTAAACTCGCTGATTACATGGATGAAATGCGGGGCAATATCGCGGACGATTTAAACTGCCCCGACAATCGGATAAATATCAAGGCGACCACATGGGAGAAACTTGGATTCGTCGGACGGGGCGAGGGAATCGCCGCGGATGCTGTCGTGATGCTCGTTTCCACTGATAGCAAATCTGATGAGGACAAAATCAAAAAGACCAAAAGCAAACCTGCCGCTAAACCGGTTCAACTTGTCGATGACGACACTCCGATTGAACATCGGGTTAAAACAAAAGGCACAATTACGATTTTCACGGACGGCGCATCAAGGGGAAACCCCGGCCCATCCGCTGCCGGCGCTGTAATTCTGGACTCATCGGGGAATACGCTCAAAGAGATTTCGATGTTCCTCGGCAAGATGACAAATAATCAGGCAGAATATCAAGCGCTGATTCTCGCGCTGAAAGAGGCGGTATCATTGCGTCCCGAACGTCTCGTAATCCGCATGGACAGCCAGCTAATTGTCCGGCAGATATCGGGTGAGTACAAAGTCAAGGACGCGAAAATGAAACCACTCTACGCACTCGTGATCCAGCAACTAAAATTCCTCAAATCATGGGACATTGAACATATCCCCCGCGAGCAAAACAAACACGCCGACGCACTTGCGAATGAGGCGTTGGATAGGGCGTGAGGTTTTAATCAGAGACACAAAAGAACGAGTCCCTTTTTTTCGTGGATTACTGAATAACAACGCTGATATAAGCAGGCGAATCGCATTCGCCCTCATGATTATCAGTTACACGCATGGTTACAAAGCCATCGTAATTCTGAGTATATTCATGCGTTGGATGATTTTGATCGCCTGTGTAAGCATCGTCAACAGGCTCATTGAAAACGCCATCACCATCGAAATCCCACTCGAAAGTTAATTCGTCATCAGGATTTGGATCGTATGTATTGCTAGCGTCGAATTCAATCGCTGCAGGAGATGGCCCCTGGTACGGCATCGGAGTTACAACAATAAGATCGCAAACGGGATCGTGATTAAGCGTGTATTTGGTAAGAACCATACCATCTGCGCTTCCATGCCACGTGAAATAATTACCAGTGTGCATTATGAAATAGTCAGCAATACCTTCACAAGCAGGATCATTCTGAATCTGGTTGGAATGAACTAATTCTTTTTCCGGTGACCACTTCCAAAGATTCACAATGGCGTTACCAACTTGAAATTCTCTGTAGGTGTAATATGTATAGCCATAAATATCGGTCACCTTTGAGCTAACAACACCATCTGGTGACACATACTTATAGGTACTTGGTTCCTGAGATGGCGCCTCATGAACCAGTGTTGGGTCGGATAAAGTACCATCAGTAAATACTTTAATCAGATAAGCTCTTCTAATTCCGTCCTTTACATTGCCATATATACACCAAAAATTACCGTCATCACTTGGAAAAATGCGCTTGATAAGTAATCTGTATGAATTTTCTTCCTGAATAAGTATTGGAGAAATGTACTGTAAGTCAGAGTTGAAATAGTGCAATCTTATTGTATCAGAGCACAGAAACGCACCCGCATCGTTTATGGCGATATGGCTTAGGTTTATTGATGGGGTTTCTGTTATAACAGAGCCGTCAATCGAGTATCTTGTAAAATGACCATTTGTGTTATAGAAAATGATTCCAGCTGCTTCTGAAACCGCAACTGGCACAGGCGGCATTGTGAAGTAATCAATGTCGACCCAGTTAATTGGTATTTCACCCACACCTTCGCCCCATGGAACTGTGAATAGCTCTTCTGAAGTATAGTTGCTTTGACCATAGGCACCACTAGTAAACATCATTATAAACACTACTATGGTGCATAAATGAAATATATAGTTTTTCGTTTTCATTATTCTTCCTCCGGACATTCGTTAAATACACTATCATCAATCCAATGGCGACCTTCGTGCCAATGGAACAGGTCGCTTAAATGCTCACTGTCAATTCCAAGTTGGCGACGAAATCTACCTACACCACCCGCATTAGGATCATCGCTTTTTCCCCATGCTTCCCACACCCAGGCGTTATATTCCAAACCTACTGGTTCACCTTCTTCATTAAATATGGGATCAATATCAATTTCCTCAGCCAGAACAGCTACATGACCGGTATCCATCCATACGAGAATATCACCGGGAACCATATCACTAAATTCGACAAATTCAACCCTGCCACTGGTTCTCCAAGAACTGGACGGAATCTGGTTAATGGGATAGGTCTCACCTTCCTTCCTATCAAGTCTGCGCAATAGTTGTGTAACATAGTTGCTGCAATCAACCGTTCTTGTAACATACTCGGATTCATCATGATTGTTTCTTGGTCTGTAGCCATTACGATTATTATATGTAATATCATCGTAGATGTCTGACCAATAATCATCTCCCTCGTAAATTGATGCGATTCTTACAAGATCGCTTTGTTTTACCTTGTCAAGTTCCAGCTTTGGACTCTTTGCTGTCACTTTCGCTCTCAGGTAACAACCGGGATATAGTTCTTCACCGCCGCGCTGAATAAGCCGAAAAATAGCTTCATCGTATGCTTCAATATAAATAACATATTCCCCACAGGGCATTTCTTCACCATCCGGTGTCCTTGAAATGTCCCATTTTATCCTGTTTGTATCAAGACATCTTTGCTCAGGAGGTGAAGAACAGGGTCCGCTGTATTTGGTCATATCTGTAAAATAAATATTGTCTTCGTTCGGATCAGGCTTAACATCATATTTTACTCCATTTGGACCTTTTGCGTAAACGCGGAAAGCCACAATACAATCACAGTTGATGCAAACTCTTAATAGAATCTGTCCAACACGCATCGTTTCCCAAGTGGGGATATATGAACCAATTGGACATCTGCCGGAAAGCGACAGCCACTTGTGTTGAAGAGTGTACATATCCCAATTATCCCAGCAATACTCAGGTGTTGGTGTTTCATCATCTGTGGGATGCTCATTAGAGCCGAAGATTGGTATTGCGGGACCGTCAATCCAGTATAACTGAGGATCATTTTGGTTTTCTGCTGGAATGCCAGGTTCAACCTGCAATTCGATATCGGGATCAGATACCGCACCCTCTCGGTGCACCGAACCGCCTCTTGGAGACATTGCGCACAGCTGCTCCATAACATCCGCGCTCCGACGCCAGTTGCCGTGGTAGCCGGATGGCATACGATGTGTGTTGTCTGTAATTCGCACCTTGACTTCCTTTATTTCCTTTTCGCTAGGGGCAGTAAGAATATCTGTCAGATTCCACCAATTGATTGCTATTTCCTCGCCACACCAGTCGTGCTTGTATCCACCTTCCTCTAAATATGGAGGCCAGTCGTCATCCATCCATGGCGACAGTTCAAGTTCTTCCTGTAAAAAACCCGGATACCTGCAAGCCCACGGCTTTTTGTCGATGACAATGGTTCCGCTGAGCGGATCGCCACCCACATATGAATTACCATAATCGTATGTTCCATCCGTATATTTGTAATCCAACACCATCTGCTGTGGTGCCATATTCCCATCCAGTCCCTGAGTCGTTGGATCGGACGCTTTCGTGACGATGAACAAATCGCAATTATGCAAAACAAGCTGTTCCATTTCATAGCTATAATCATTTCTATTAAGACTGAAGCAGTACAAATCACCATTTATATTCTCACCAGCCACCGGAATTCTCGTTGGCCAATCATACGGATTATGCGGAAGACCGTCCATCAATTCATGGATAAATTCCGCTGCTTCATCGCCGTAAAGGACAATCGGTTCTTCATCGAAAACAGGGAGCAAGCAGTCGAATGATTCGTGGAAAGCGAAGTGTTGATCCGCAATCCAGGTTTCGTACTCACCCGCAGGAAGTTCGCAGTCAGCCCAGAAAGAAACATGCAGGTTATGTTTGTACTCACGTGGCAAAGTAACTGTTTTCATAAGATTGCCGCCAAGATTATTCAACGGCATAGTGAAAGCTAGTGGGTAGGGAACGCCGGGAAAACTTGTCTGGCTGAATCCCTGGCAAGCGGTATCCACATTAAGTTCATAGCCGTTGCCAGTTGTCGGATCGACATTGTCAATTGGTGTAAGTGTCCAGCCTTCCCATTCCATTGTAAGGTCGCAATTATTCGGATTGCACACTGTATAGCAAAAGGCATAATCTTCCGCTCCCGCTTCAAGGTAATGAATATCCTGTGCAATAATAATATCAATGCCACTGCAGTTACAGGGTGGATCGCCCTGCACTTTGCGAACCATCGAACCGCCACGGCGGACAACATAATCGGCGATACCATTTATATCAGTAAATGATACAGTTAGAGGTACTCTGTTTTTGTTTATATCAAATGCATCACTTGTCAAAGGCAACAGGACCATACTATTACTCGCAACGACAACATCATTTCTCAGGATATCTTGTTCAGCGTTAAAGCGCCATCGTGACGATTCTGATAACCTTTCAGTTTCTATTTGCCTGTCAAATATGATCAATGCGTAATCGTACTCTTTGCTCCACATGACGAGATCAATATTTGGCGGTTTTGTGTCGATTCTGAATGACAAGTACAAACTTCGTGGTGAACCATCCGGGTTCTTGAATATGAGCATGGCATGATGATTACCGTTTTTAAGCGGTGTTGCCGGCGTGAAACTGACTTCATTTAATGCGGGATTGAACATGCATCGGACATGCTCGCCATCGACAGTGGCGATGAAATCATCATCAGAAAGTTGCGAAATGTTGTTGTGTACTATTGCAGAGAATGTCGGCTGATTATCTGTAACCAGCGGTGGATTGAGCTGCGATGTTATATACTCCGCAGGCGCTGTAACCTGAAGGAGTACATTTGTACGATTCTGATAACCTGACCTGTCACCGTAATCGTAACCATCAGGTGGCAGAACTCGTTCGCTCTGATATGCATAATCACCACTAGGAATAATCGGCGCGATTGTGCCGCTACCCTTTGAGCACTGGATGAATATCAAACTGAATAATAGTGGAATCACGAGAATAAAAGGGGGGGGTAATACTGACTTTAATTTTTTAAATCTCATTTCATTTCCTCCGAATTAATAAAGTCCAATTTAGTTTTACCATTTCAATTTGGAAATGGCAAGGGAACAACAACTACAAAACTATAATCAACATCTGGCTTTTCACAACGTAGTCTTATACTCAAGCAGCTCATGCGCGGCGGTGTAGGGGTCGGATTCGTGTTTGATTATTTTCTCCAGCACGACATCCTCAATCGCGCCGCTGTCGAATGCTGATTTAACCTGACGTCGCAACAAGTCCTGCAGGATGTCGCCTACCTCCATGATTAACTGCTCCCGACGGCGTTTCTCAAACAGGTCGTTCTCTTTTTGATACGCAATAAACTCATCCAACTTTTCCATAAAGTCATCCATGCCGACATCCGCATTCGCCTGCGTGCAGACAGTTGGAGGACGCCATCCCGTTTCAAATTCACTTAGTTCAACCATTCCCTGTATGCTTCGAACCATGTGATTCGCGCCGTCGCGGTCAGATTTATTGACGACGTAAATATCCGCCAACTCCATGATTCCCGCTTTCATTGTCTGGACAAAATCCCCGCCCTCCGGCACCATGACCACACCAACAGCGTCCGCGCTTTTTGAAATGTCGCTTCCGACTTGTCCGCTGCCTACAGTTTCAAACAGGATTATGTCGTAACCGGCGTAGTCAAGCAGCTTGGCGACATCTCGGCTCCGCTGCGCGAGTCCGCCGAGGCTTCCGCGAGTGCCCATCGAACGTATGAAAACATCGTTGTCGAGCTGATGGTCAATCATCCTGATTCGGTCGCCAAGAATCGCGCCGCCTGTGAACGGGGATGTCGGGTCAACTGCAATCACGCCGATTCTGTGTCCGCGCTTTTTGAATAGGGGAAGTAGTTTATTCACCAGAGATGATTTCCCCGCGCCCGGAGGGCCTGTCAGACCCACTCGCAACGCGCCATGCAGGTGCGGATATATCCGCGCGATTATCTCAGGAAGTTCCGGACTCTCATCCTCGACTTTGGATATTAAACGAGCCAGCGCACGTGGATTTCCGTTTTTTATTTTTTCTAAAAGAGCGTCAATCAATTCGTAATACCTCTTATATTCAATAAATCAGCGAATTTCCCCGGTGAAGGGACACCGGGTTACGAATTTATGTATTTGAAAAAGCAGAGGGTTAAAACCCTCTGCTATTTTAGAATTCAATACCTTTCTGCGCGGGAATATCCTTGTCGAAATGATGCTTCACTTTTTCCATGATAGTCACGCAGTCGGCGGCATCGATTAACGCAGGCGTTGCGCCTCGACCGGTCAACACGAGATGAAGATACGACGGCTTGGCTTTGATTAAATTCAAAATGTCTTCCTCCGTGAGCAGATCATATTGCATCGCGGTAAGCACCTCATCGAGGATTATCATGTCAGACTGTCGAGATTCCATCGATTCATGCGCCATTTTCATAGCCCGTTTAGCCATTTCGATATCCTCCGGCTCCGGTTTCCCCATCATAACGTGCTTCTCACGCCCCATCTGGAAAAATTCAAATCGCTCACCGATATTTTCCAGTATTTGAAGTTCACCGTACGTGCGCTTTTTCATCAGTTGAATGAAAGTCAGCGGGATATTCCACCCCGCGGCGCGAATCGCCATCCCGATTGCCGCCGCTGTTTTGCCCTTGCCATCACCGGACATAATGAAAACAAGCCCGATTTGTTCTGTTTCGCTGCTGTCCAGATACTCGATATCATTCTTCATGTCAGTCTCCATACTCAATCAATCATGTATTCATTTTGCATTATACAACCAAGTTGAATCAGAGCAAAAGAATAGTTAGAAAGTTAGTAAGTTAGAAGGTTAGAAAGTTAGTAGGTTAGTAAGTTGGAAGGTTTGGAAGAAATGCTATGTGTAGGGGCGCTGCTTGCCGCGCCCCGGTGTGCATCATAAAATAACGTTAATTGTAACCCGGTGTCCCTTCACCGCGGTGTCCCTTCACCGGGGCTTTGTGTGAGATAGCCACCTGTTTCCCCGGCAAAGGGAGCCGGGTTACATTTAAAACCTATAGTTTCTTAACTGCCGCTTACGCTCGAAATACGTTTATCTTTCTGTTTGGATGTTCTGAGACAATTTCCTTGCCGCGCTCCTACATGCGGCGTAATGATGAGATGTTGTTTTAAAAAGAAAAAACGCCCGTCCTTCGATAAATTCAGGACAGGCGTTTATTTGTATCTTGTGTATTCCTAATTATGAACTATTCAACGTTCGTTACATCAAACTCGACAAATCCCTCAGTGGTCATTGGCGGCGATGTCCAATCTTTTGTGATTGTTACACGGAAAGTGAACGATGTATCTCCTACAACTTCAGGAGCAACCCAAACAGGATAGCGGCCATGGCCTTCAGATGTTCCATACCATGCACCGGTCGGGGATGTCGGACTCATCTGCTCCCAGTAATAATCGAACAAAACCGGTTTGCCGGGCTGATTAGGATCTTCCGCAGCGACAAAAAATTGTCCGTTTAAGTTTTCAATAAGAGGCGACGGAACAATCCTGGGTCCATTGATGATTTCAGGAGGCAGAGGAGCGCTATTGATAATCTCGACAACCGCTCTTGAAATCTGAGGCCCTGACTGTTCGCCCACTCGAATTGTCATAAGATACTGAGTGTCCACATCAACCTGAGGTGGCTGCCAAACCGTGGATGAGGCATTTGCGCCCCCTGAACCGGTAAACGCGCCTGATGGCGATGCCGGTGAAATCTGCTCCCAGTAGAAAGTTACGCCATCCCCCTGCGGATCATCAGCCCCGCCGTTTAAATTGACAGGAATTCCAACAGAGGCATTTGTTGGATCACAGTTGGGCAAATAACCAAATTGAGGAGCGTCATCAGTCGTTTCCAAAACGGTGACTGTAAACGGCATCCAGAGTTTAATATTAGCAGGATTGTTAGATTCAGCTCTTAACCAGACAATATACTCATCCGGTACGACTCCGTTCAGATTAACCAGACTGCCAATATATGTGTTTGAGTCGCCGTACTGGAACATCTCCACATCTTCTGAATGGAAATCGCCAGCGCAAATCCAAACGCTGCTGATATCATCCTGCCAGTCATCGACATCGCATGTGATGATTTGTCCTCCACCAGCGGGAGTGATATCGCCAGTCTGCTCGATTTCACTAATTTTAATAGGTTCTTCGGCGTTTCCGCCAAGGCAGCATTCGATTGCGTACGTAACATACCAGTGCGCGCCTGATGGCCAGTACAAAATCAGTTCTTCACTGTCAATCGCGCCCGGACCAACCGGGAACGCGTGGTTGTCATATTCTTTTGCGAAATAATGGAACGGGTTGTAATCCGGATCACCTGATGGGTCAAGGAAATTGGTGAACCCATCCGGATTCGCGACTTTCTTCCCATACAAATTGGTGTAGATTACCCTGACATCGTGAACCTGAAGAGCGGTCGGATTCTCTATTTCCAGCCTGATTGTCCAGAACGGTCCATTGATACTTTCAATGTAGTATCTGAAATTACTGCCAATGAAAGTTGTGATATTGTAATGAAAAGAGTTGATTCGATCGGAGACATCTCGAATGGTCATGTCCTCAGGATTAATTTCAAATGTTCCTGATGCCATGATTGCATGATTGTCATCGGATAAATCAGTTGGCAAATTCGCGTCATTTGAGGGTGTCAGCGGAGTTGAACTCCTGTCGGAAGAACACCCGAATGAAAGCGATATTAAGAGGGTCAACAAAATGAGCCCCCATCGATAGTGCTTCATGAATCGCACCTCCGGGAGAGATAAATATAAACACACATTAATTGTACCAGATTTGGGAGATTTTTCACAGAGGATTTATCAGGCAATCTGATATATTATTGGTAGCAACTGGCACTAAATTTTTGCTTTGATAATGTTGATGCAAAGCATGATTAGCTAACACAAAACCCCGGTGAGGGGACACCGGGTTACGAATTATATCTCGTTATCCGAGCCCCGAACGTTAGTGAGGGGTAGTTTAAATTACAATCCAACATCATTTAATTCCGCACCAACCCCTCACTAACGTTCGGGGCTCGGTTCATTCTATTTACTAAGCTATGTTTAATATACAAACCCGACATTTCGACAGGCTCAGTACAATCCTTCGGATTGAAATACATTTTCCCGGGGACCCAGGTGAAGGGACACAGGGTTACATGCATAACTACACGCAATCATCCGGTACAAGCCGGCTGAAAAACTCATAGCTGAAATATTCAGCCTTGCTGAAAACAATTATCGAATACGGCTGGCAGTCCAGAGGCGCCAGTTCGCAGCCGTAGCCCGGATAATGTTCCGACCAGTAAATCTCTCTCGATGGCGCTTGATATTCCATGATTCTGTCGAAATCGACATAAGTGTCATCATACTCCCTATCTCCAAGGAATACTGCCGCTACTGTGTCGAGCTCAAAATCAATAAATGGCGGCTCGGTTGTTCCGCCTGTGTGTTCATTCCAGAGCGCTGCCCATGTTGGCAAGTCCTCGACAAGAACCTCGCGGAACTCATTTATCTCGGAAAAATCGCCGCTCACCACAATGCTAAAAGGCACCTGCTCATCGCAATAGAAAAGCCTTTCGCGTATTTTCGGATCAGGATAATGGAAATCCTTTTGAATTGTGGCAATATGATACGAATTTGTTATAAGCGTCGGCAGGATACATCCTTTCGTACCGTTCCAGATTGAAACCTGAATCTCCAGCTTGTTTTTCGTATTTACAAACGCGTTTTTTATCTCGATTGATTCACCGCCGCCGCCCATTCCGGCAATCGCGACAAGCACCATGTGCCTTGTGAAATCGACATAGGGTGGGGGAATTGGAGCATCCTTATGCTCAATCCAGAATTCCTCCCAGCGAAGCTCATCACGGATTATCTCGTAATGCGTACCTATTAGCTCACTCCAGAATCCTTGTTCAATTGTGTCAATTTGGAAATCGCGAAGTGTGTAATGGCGAATGAACGCGACTTTGTTCTGCGATACATAGCCATCCGAATCCCTGCAGAAAATTGGAATCAACGCGAAATCGACCATCGGGTCAGGAATGAAATCAATTCCGTAAATGTAATCCCCTTCCTCGTAATCCCAGTGCATGCCGTCATCGAACATATCCACTTTGGATGCTCCGCCGACACCGCTTAAATCAGCCCATACCTCGATATCGTTTATTCCATCCCATGGAGATGAATTGTAATGCGACTGGAAATCGTAACAGAAAGCTGTTACAGCCCATGCGGAAATCGCAAGTGTTTTATGGCAGAACTGCTCCTCGACAATTGGTTCCTCCCGCTCCCACATTTGCACTCCATCAACCCAGAAATCGAATGTGCTGGCGTCGGGCGGGCAGTAGATGCAAATCTCACGCATGTCACTCTGTGGACCCGGGAAGCTGCGATGATATGTGTCCCGCTTGTATGTGATATAGGGCATGAGTTTCATTGGTGGAGCACTGGGAGCGATTTCAAAATAATCATAGCCGTCTGAATTAACAATCCATCGTCCGCCTGTGTTGTCGAAAACAAGCCTTACGCCGTAGTAAATCGTGCGAACGAGATTCTGCAGTTCGACTTTCGCATAGAGAAGCCGCTTTACAGGATCCCATTCATATCCGTGGAGGCGGACTGCGAAATTCTCTGTTACATCAAACTCAGCATTCCTGTTCACCAACTCGCATGTTCCCGTGTCCTCATCAAGAATAAGCTGGTAATGATTATCAAGGGCGACACTGTCTGAATCGACATTTTCCGATTGCGTGATTGCCGTATCTGATGAACCGCATCCTGTCATTGCAAACAGCAAAAGCAACATCGGAATTAACCTGAATGTGTTAACAAATCTCATAATACCTCCGTACAATTTTTTAATGCTAAAGTAGCGAAATGGCAATAAAGAAGATAATTTTTAGGAGGAGCCGGCATGGCAATATAAACCCATCCTGTTAATTTTATTAAATAACAAATTGTAATCCCTGGATATTTGCCAAATAATTATACTGCATATTTAAGATTCTTTCAATAGGTGTCAACATTCCAAAATTCGCGATTGAACTCGTTGTCATTCCGGACTTGATCCGGAATCCATATTAATATGCGATAAAGGCTGGATTCTGAATCAAGTTCAGAATGACAATTTATCACCTCGTTTGGGAACTTGCCATTAAAGACAGAAACAGCAAGGGATTGGAATCCCTTGCTGTTATAAATTCAGGTTAAATTCAGAATTGGTTTACGTTTGCTTAAAAAGGAACCAGCCTTCCCTGGGACATTCCAAAATCCGGTCCTCCGCTGTTTCCTGGAGATAGAATCTCTCCACCGATATTGACGCCATAAAGGAATCTGCCAACAATCCATTTACCGTCGATATTATCAGCACCCGGAAGAATGCTTTGCTCATCCTCAGTCAGAATGAAAAATGCGGCAAATCCGTCAACCTTGCTGCTTTTCCACGTGTATGTGCCAGATTCAATTTCCGCATGAGTCGCATCATGCCAATTGCCATATAAATCGAAATCACCCAAAGACACAACCGGCACGAGAACGATTCGATTGCTTTCAGGATCAAGGTTGGCATCAAAACCATCCCATGAAACAGATGTGTATCCATCTAATCTCGCATCTCGGCCTTTTCTTATAGCGCTGTCAATAACACCCGGATTAGAGTTCAGAACATGCCCAATCTCCATATCACCCTTCCAGCCTACTGTGAAGTTTTCCTGCAAATCGCTTGCTGCAAGAGACTCATCTTCAGGATCATCTGAATCCGGGTCAAGTCCTAGAGTTGACCTCCAGCCACCATCTGGCAGGGAACTTTCATCATGAATAACACCTTCTCCTACAATCTGCCTGCCATAATACCAGTCTTCCAACATGATATTGTCTGTACCATATTTCAGAATGTATGGCTTTCCATGGTTGCTTTCAACAAGATCATCAGCCCCGATGGAATTCTTGTTTGGATTGACAACAACAAAGGGTGTAACGCCTTTGCCGCCCGATATGCCTTCGATTGATTCAAGAATCGCTTTTGAACGAGCATGTATTGTCAGGTTATCCATGCCAAAATAACGCATGAAATATGTTGGAACATTGGCGCTTGAGATTAACCAGCATGATTCGTCATCGCTGAAATACTCAACATTGCAATTAGCGGTATCCGGATAATTCTGCACCATATATTCCTGCATTTTAATTTGAGAATATGATTGGTATGGAAGTTCCTGTACACCCGATAGAGCCGCTATATCCGAGGCGGTTTGTAATTTCGTTTCCATCATTACAGCTGTGCCGTAATCCACAACCAGCCCCGTAACGCCGATAAAGATCGCTGATGAAAAAAGTGCGAGAACCAGCACGTTACCTGATTCATTATTGGATTTACAAAGGCTTATATATAATTCTCTAATTTTCTTTATGAATTTCATCACTCCCTTTTTTCGATTACTCGATTCTCGTGGTTATTGTAACCTGGATGACATTACCATCCAGCATTAGGTGAACCGGCGAAAATCCAGTAATGCTTTGATATACGGAATTGGAAATAATATCCACAGATGTTCCTCTCGTCATATCAACGTCATCTCTATTGATGGTGATACCATCCTCGCTGATGGCAAGAAAATCTGAGGAAGCATCCAGAACAGCCTGCCTTATTTCCGTATCATCTCCGGAAAATGCAGCCACTCTTGCGCCATTCGCGTTTGCTCTTGTGAGATCATTATTGAGCTTCAGATACCATCCGAAATCAATCGTTCCCATAAGAATCAGGATGAAAATAGGAAGAACCAACGCAAATTCAATCAGATTCTGCCCATGCTCATCCTCTGTTAATTGTCGTATGTTTTTTAGTTTGAAGTCGAACCGCCTCCATCAATTCGTAAGAATTGTGTAATACTCCCTTGCCTGAACATTATACCACACAATTACACTTACCATATTAATACGATTTAAACATTAATCATATTTAATGTAATCTATAGCATTAGGCCTATTGAAGGTTATTCTGATTAAACCAGGTTTAAGTTTATTTAACAAAATCCGTATTTCACACTACAAAAACAAGCGCCTTGTACTAAAGGCGCTTGTTTATTCCAAATTTAATAGCAGAGGGTTAGAACCCTTTGTTATTATTAATCAATTAATGTGTCCTGTTAAAGTAAATATGCGGCGAGTTGGGACCGTCTGATTCTTCCCAAATCGCGTAGGCTGTACCCGTGCTGCTGACAAGGAACAAATGAACATGTTCATCGTTGTGTTCGTTGTATGGGTCATCCTTGTTAATCCAGTAATCGGGTTCGAACTGAGTCCAGCCATCGTCTGCATCATAAAGTTCAAATGTAATCTGTCCCGGCCCAAAAGCGAATGTAGTGTATGCCACCCACAAATCGCCGGTTGTCTGGTCGAATTGGATATCAGGATAAACCTGGTTGCCATCGCGGTCATGGTTAAGGATGAACGGCGCGTCAGGGAATTCAGGCGGATAGCCAACTCCGGTCAGCATTCCGATTTCCTGAGGTTCGATTTCGCCCGGGATTCCGGTCGCTGCGTATGCGATATATGCAACATTGTTATTATCTATATCAACATGCGCGCCCTCTGGATAGGTCTCGCCGAACTGGTTTACCTGGATATAATCGGTATGGTCAAACGGAAATGTACTGTTGCCGTAAACCATCGAGTAATAAATCGTTCCAAGGTCGCGTGAACACCAGACAACATGAAGATTTCCGTTGTAGTCGCAGACAGCGTCCATGTGCGCTTTGTCGTGTCCGCTTTCAGGCGGCGCGTTTGTAACAGGTTCCACAACCGCGAATTCGATTGTCGCGGTAGGGGAATCTGTGATATTCGTGATTTTCCACAGCGATGTATCATCGGGACCGTCTCCGCTGAAACCGCCGTCAAGGTCGATGGCGTCAACGAAACAAACATCGGGATCAGTCGGATGCGCTGCGACATCCACTGTGTAAATTCCTTCATTATCATTTACAAAGAAGCGTCCTGATGCCCTGTTCAGGACTTTGAATGATCCAATATTTACTCCGGTATCGCCATCCGGTGTAACCGGCCAGAAGCGCACTTCGGATTCAGTGTCTACGGGAACACAATTATCGTGATAGGCGAATGTCGCGACACCAACCCATCCGTTTGCGAGAATATCCATTGAGACAAATTCGTTGTGCGCTGATGATGTGCAGTTCATTGTGCAGTTGAATCGCTGCGGATAGCAGAATGTAACTCCGCCATCGGATGATCGCTGAATCCAGAAATCCTCAACGCCACCCACTAAACCATGATAAATAACATAAACATTATCACCGTAAACGCAGAGGTTGTTCTCCATGCGATTGCGGTCAATTGATACCCATTCGATATTACTGGGAGTAACCCTGACTGCGGGATTACGCCACGGATTCGGCGCTGTCATAATCTGATGAACAAGTAGATCCTGAGTACAGATTTTTGTCGCGGATGGTATGCCGTTGTCGGTTACACGCATCGCGATTTTATAAATTACCGGATTGCCTGTCGTGTTGTCAATTGGTCCGGTCGCTACCGGTTCGCCGGTTGTGTTTAAACCATCGACATCGAATGTTACAAGGTCATAATCGAAATCGTATTCGTATAGAATGATTGTGCCGTCCGGATCAATCGTTCCGGGACCGGGGATGCAGTCAACACTCGCGCCGGAGTTGATCTCATATTCGCTTAAAACCAATTCGCACAACGGAGATTGATTCACCACGATTGTTATCTCTCTCGTGCAGATCGATGTCAGCCCTGGTGAGCCGTCATCGGTAACACGAAGCGCGACTGTTTTTGAAATCGGGTCAGGTCCCGGATTCGGGTACGGTGTTGTTTCAACCGGCGCACCGGTTGTATTTGAACCGTCAACATTGAATGTTACAAGGTCGTAGTCAAAATCATATTCGTACAAAACAATCTCGCCATCGGGATCGCCGCAAAGAGGTCCCGGCGACAGCATTGTTGTTCCGCCGCTCGCGATCTCCTCCGGATCAACATCCAGATCACAAATAGGATCCTGATTCGGGCTGATTGTAACAATTGCAG
>CBDURE010000053.1:0-21069 GCA_965369605.1 uncultured bacterium | reverse complement strand
GCGGGGAGGGCTGGGGTGGGGGTTTCTTGTTTGCGACGTCTTTTTCAACAAGCCCGGGACGCCATTGTTACGAAGGTGATATAATTCATGTTTATTAAAATCAACATCAATGACAGATAACAGGAAAATAGCAAGAATTATCGATGCCAACCTCAACCGCGCTTGCGAGGGGTCAAGAGTGCTGGAGGAAGTCGCGCGATTCATCAATAACGATTCCAATAAGGTACAGCAAATTAAAAGCTTACGCCACGATATTGTCAGCGCTGCAATGGAATTTGAATTTGATTATCCTCAACTTCTTGCTGCCCGTGATATCGAATCGGATGTCGGCCGTGATATAAAAGGAAAACTTGAGGCTGAGCGCGACAATATAACGAAAATAACAATGGCGAATTTTTTCAGGGTTAAAGAGGCGCTCAGGGCAATTGAGGAGTTTGGCAGGCCGGTTAATCCTGACGCCGCTGAAAAAATAAAAAAACTCCGTTATAGGGTTTACGCAATTGAAAAACATTTCAGTATTGTGAAAAAAACCTACGAATCAAATGGTGGCTGCACCTGCGGAGTGATAATGATAATCGTAATTATTGCCGCAATTCTGTGTTTCTTTTTCGGGAATCTGCCGCAAGCTGAAGCATCAACCCGCCATGATGGCTTAATTGCCCCGCGGACTGTCTGGGAAACGCCGTATTACATTCAGGATACCGGAATTAAGGGACCTGTTGTTCTGCTTACAGGAGGTATTCATGGAAATGAACCGGCAGGATATCTTGCAGCTGAACAAATTCGCCACTGGAAAATAAAGAATGGAAAACTGATTGTCATTCCCAGAGTCAACGTACTTGGAATCAGGTTAAACAGCAGATATCTTCCACTTATGAGAGACCGCGACCTTAACCGTAATTTTCCACAAAAGGACGATATGGCTGTCAAAGGTGAACTTGCGTATCATGTCATGGAATTTGTCTGCGACCTCAATCCCGACTGGCACATCGACCTTCATGAAAGCGTAAATTTTCGTGTGCAGGATGAAACCCGATGCGGTAATTCGATCATTTATTATCCCGCTCCCGGAATGAAGGATATCGTAACAGCGATGCTTGATGTCGCCAACTTGACTGTTACTGACTCGAGCAGGGAATTCGTGCTTCTTAAATATCCCATTGATGGCAGCCTCGCGAGAGCATGCGGTGAAATACTCGGGATTAATGCAATGATACTCGAAACCACACGAGAACAGGGGCAGCCTCTTGAGTTACGAGTGCAGCAACACTGCATGATGGTTCAACAGTGCCTGAAAAGCCTCAATATGATTTCAAGCGAAAAAGAACCTCACCCCTAGCTCCTCTCCTGCATCAGGAGAGGGAAGAAAGCATGGCGTCTTCCGGCACGAGTTCCTTTATTTTATCAGCCACGAGTTTTCCAAGTTGGACACATGATGTCAAATCATCCTGATTGGGAACGTATTTGATTTTTATGCCATCGTCCACGATATCGAATTTCATATCGAGCATCCACTGGTTGAGGATTTTAACTGATTCGCCGCCCCAGCCGTACGATCCGAACGCCGCGCCGATTTTATCTTTCGGGCGAAGGCCTTTGATATATGTCAACGAATCCGCGACTGATGGCAAAATTCCGTTGTTAAGCGTGGGAGAGCCAAAAATAACAGCTTTGGCATCGAGAATTTCCGTTATGACCTCGCTTCGATGTGCGCTGTTAAGATTAAGCGATTTGACTTCGATTCCATTCTCTACAAGAGCACGCTCAATTGATTTTGCCATCATGTCCGTACTGCCCCACATTGTGCCGTAAACGATAACCGCTTTTCTTTTAGCTTTCTGCATCGCCCATTCGCGGTATGCGAAGAGTATTTTATCGATATGAGTTCGCCAGATTACGCCGTGGTCAGTCGCGAGGATTTCCGGTTTGATGTTCAGTTCATTTACAAAATCGAGAAACTTAATAACCACTGGCGAATACGGCAGGATTATATTTGCGTAATATTTGGCGGATTCGAACATAAGCTGATCGAAAGAAACCTCATCATCGAAACGTTCATTCATTGCCCAGTGCTGTCCGAAAATGTCATTTGAAATGAGGACTTTGTCCTCTTGCAAATACGAGCACATGCTGTCTGGCCAGTGAAGCATGCGGGATTCGAGGAATTTAATCGTTCTTTTTCCGATGCTGATTTCATCGCCGGTTTTAACGATTTCAAGCGGTAAATCAAGATTATGGAAATGCTCTCGGATCGCCTTTTCGCCCATCGGTGAACAGAATACTTTTTCAGGTTTGGCAAGCGCGACAATATCCGGCAGGCATCCTGAATGGTCAAGCTCGACATGGTCAATTACAAGATAATCTATCTTCTCAGGATTAATCACGTTCTTGATGTTATCCACCAATTCGTCCATGAATCCCTTTTTGACCGTATCAAACAGGACAGTTTTATCATCGACAACGAGATATGAGTTATATGTCGTCCCCTGGGGGATTTCATATCCGTGGAAGTCGCGGATGTCCCTGTCGATGGCTCCTACCCAGTGTATATCTTTTTTGATTTCAACTGATGCCATGTTGTTTCTCCTGAACGGATGCATATAAAGAGGGGATTAAGTATATAGCATAAGGGATTTGTTTGTTCAAATACAACGGGATTTTTAAACAACTCCGGGGTGCTTCGGCACCCTGCTTTCCGGCAAGGGTGCCGAAGCTCCCGGCTGATGCTTTCTATTTGCAAACCTACCAACCTACCAACCTACTAACCTACTAACCTACTAACCTGCTAACTTACTAACTTACTAACTTGCTAACTTGCTAACTTGCTAACCTTTTTTATGGAAAGGGTTTAATGTATATGACATAATAGGCAATGTGAATACCAATGAGACAAATGATGAAAGTGTGAGTGAATCAGGCCGCCCGGAAGTTCCATCGGAGGATACGCCGTTTTATAATCTGGTTAAACTTATGGAAATTCTGCGTGGTTCGGATGGCTGTGTTTGGGATAAGGAGCAGGATATTCAGAGTTTAAAGAAGTATTTTCTTGAGGAGGCAAAGGAGGCATTTGACGCTGTTGAGCGTGAGGATTGGGACGGGATGATGGAGGAAGCCGGGGATGTCATTTTTGGCATGATTTTCCTCGCTCAGATTGGCAGCGAGATGGGGAAATTCTCGATTGATGATTCGCTTAAGTGCTGCATAGAGAAGATGGTCAGGCGGCATCCGCATGTTTTTGGCGATGTTGATGCTGATACGCCTGAGAAAGTGACAGAGAACTGGCATAAAATTAAGGCTCTGGAGAAGAAGAAGAAGAATAACAAGTGAAATTCACTGTCATCCTGAGCGATACGAAGGTTCTATATGCTATTGCATTAATGATTAAACAAGAAGAATAAATTCACGCCATTACGAATAGATTCTTCGCTTCGCTCAGAATGACAAATTAGCAGAATGGCAAATTAGCAAAAAGACAAATTAACTTATTCACTAAGAGGTTTTTGATTGTCCATTCAGACTGATAAAGAATTCATATCGGCACTGGTTAACGGCGATAACGCCGCGTGGACAGAGATTGCGAAATGCGTTGAAAGCTGGCTGCGGACAGCATCGCGGCGTCATTTCATTCCCGAGGAGGACATTCAGGATTTAAAGCAGGACATACTGGAAAAATTTCTTGAAAATAATCACGCGAGATTGCAGCGTTTTTCGTTTCGGTGCCGTCTATCAAGTTGGATAGGCAGTGTGGTGAATAATCATTTATACGATCACTATACGTCATCAATCAGGCGAGAGCGCAGGGAGGAGGGATTCGAGACTTTCAAGCGGAACATATTTGAACAGGAGAAGCAAAGCGAGCGCCTGATTGAACAAATAGACAGCAGGGAAAAGGTGGAAAAAGCGCTTGAACAATTAACTCCGGCTGAGCGAAGGACAATTCGAATGCTCTACTGGGATAGTTTGAAACCGGTTGATATCGCTCGAATTACAGGAGAAAAAAACACAACGATTACATCTCGAATATCAAGAGCACGAGGGAAATTAAGGGAGGTTTTCATTGAAAACGATAAGGGGAAAGGGGAAAAAGCAATATGACAACATCCGAAAATAACATCTACATCGATGATCATCCTGACCACGAGGATTTGGCGGCGGTCGCTGAGGGTAATATTTCACCATGGATTCGCAAACGAATCCTGGAGCATATCGAGAGCTGCGAATCGTGCAGATTCATTCTTGTCGAGCTGGCAAAACAGGTCGATGAGGTTCCCGATCTTGCATTACCCGCGGTTGAGAACAAGCCGCTTGAAATGAAAATGGTGGAGGTTTCATCTGGCGATGAACAAACAGATGAGCCCGTTAAGGGTTTTAAGCGGCCGTGGCGTCGAGCCGGTGACACGTTCTTTTTCTGGGTGGCTGGTTCGATGTTTGTGATTTCTTTAATAACCACGCAATTAAATATCCACTTTCTGGCAGCCGGAGCGTTTTTTGGCCTGCTTGCTGTTGTCGATTATTCATACCGAAACATATTCGCGTCACTTGTTAAAGCGTGGCGTGATGGCGATGATGAAAAAGCGGATGAGGTTATCGAGCAGTTGAAAGACCGTTTTAAGATCGGGTGAAGTGATTTGTCCGAAGTATGATGAGATGGCTGATTTATTCTTCCTCTTCTTCCGGTACAGGGGTTTCCTGATTTAAATCGTAACTGACAAGCTTGCCGTTCATTATCGTTCTAAACAGACCGTTTGGTGTAACCTCGATGCCGCCTGTTGGAATCGCTGGCAGTTCGAAATAACTCACAAGTTCACCAACGGGTGAGTAACGATATACATTTCGGGTTCGCTTTTCAGCGACATACACACTGCCGGCTTTATCAATTGTAATAAACAACGGAACCGGATTGAAAAAAGTGTCTTTTCGCGGGAGCGGAAATATCGACACCATCTCAAGGTCGGAATTGAATTTCTGAATATACTGTTTCGAACGGTCAACGACATAAATCGAACCTCTTGAGTCGATTGCGATATCGGACGGTGTCAGGAAATAGCCGGGATGAAGCGATGATCCGCCTGTCCAGCTGATTAGAGACAAATCCTTGTTGAATTTTTGCAGAAGGTCACTGTCATCGCTGATAGTGTAGATGTAATCCTGATTGTCTCTGACAAGCGCTGTGATCCCGGCGATGCCACCGGGTGTTTCGCCGGGCAGTTTTTTCAAATCAGCGTATTCAAGGGAATCATTAAAGAAAACAATATAACCGGGATGGGCGTCAAGGAGCATCACGCGCTCGTTTCTGTCCATGTACAGATCGGCAACGTCATCCAGGATTATGCCACTTGGCATCTTTGCCTGCGATTGCGAAACAATAACGCCATCCGGTGCGATTTTCAGGATTGTTCCGGTTTTTCGGTCAGCGGTGTAAGTGATGTCATCCATATTAACAGCAAGACCTTTGAAAATCCCCTTAAACGGTTTTTTATCCCCTATAACAACCTTGCTGACCTCAAGCGGATTTTTCTTTTCGATGTTTTTTCGTTCCGTATCAATCGCGAATTTTCGTTCTGTAATACTCTTTGAAAGCAGTCCCATGTGCGATTTGATATCGTTGCTGATTTCAGTCCCGCTGAAAAGAGTGCCCACTACCTGCGGAACGGAATCGTAATAATTGACGAAACTTGCAATCTGCTCCGATGTGAGTGGTGCTGCTATCGAACTGGAATTTAGCGGCATGCCTATAATGAGCGGCATCTCAGGGATTACTGCCCTTGCGTGTTCAATCGGTCTCATCAGATGTGATCGCAGAATGGAATCAGGAGTTATCTTCCCTTTGGCATTAATGCTTGTTGGCAAATCGACAATCAGGCAATCGAATTTATTGCAATAAGCGGTATCAAGATCGGGCGTAAGCAGCTTTTCTGTGGTTATGCCGGTTATGACAGGCTGGTCGGGGAAACTCCCGTGTAAAGCAGTTAGGATTTCGTCCATGGAGGAAACGCTGTCGGATGGCAGTTGCCAAGGAAGATAGAACGCAAAGGGCGGCAGGGGTTCTTTTCCTTCTACTTCCTCATCCTGGAACGATTCAATGAAAATCCTAATTGATTTGGTTAGTTGCTTCGGATTCAGATAATACAGGTTGGATGGTTCCAGCAGAACCGCGCGTCCGCTATGGAACTCACCCAATATCGTGGATGCTGGACTATGCATCTCGGACATCGAGAGGAAACTAAGATTTATTCGCGTGTCGCCGAAATATTTTTCCGGTGGAATGCCACTGCGAATGCCGTCATCAAATCCGAAATATTTCAGATGCTGGAATAATAGCGGGGGTACAACACGAGCGGTCTTACTCATGTTGTTGCTTTTAAGGTCAACTTCAACAATAATCGCTCCCTCATTGTCGCTGAGTTTGGCGGTGTCGTTCATCATAATCATGAGTTCTCCCTCATGTTCCGAGATGAACGACTGTGAATTTCCGACCGGGAAGGGTTGTGATTCGCCAATACGGGCAATCAGCATTCCGATTGGTTTGTTTGGAATTGTAGCGTTGTTGTCCAGCAGATTTGCATATCCATCGGGACCAACCCATGCTGAAGATCGAAGTTTCGCGCTGCGCCATGTGCCTTGCGATGCCAGTCCGATGAAATCTCCTTCATAAAGATGTATTCCGGTTTTCAGCCATCGCGTGCCGGCTTCAAGTAGAGGCCGTAAATCATGCTCTCCACATTCATCCTGGATATTTCTTTTCCATTTGAGAGTCCTGGGCTTATATTTCGGGTGGAACAAACCAGCGAAAAACCGCTTGAATCCCATTAATCCGGAATTCGGGCTGCCAATTTCCGTGTCGGACTCATATATCGTTTTTCTTGATTTGCCATCCCAACGCATTTTGTAAATCGCATTGGCGGTATTGCTGTTCATGTTGTCTTTGTAGGTGGTGAATATCCATTTCCCGCTTGAGCTGAATGAACATTCGCCAAGTTCATCGCCAACAGTGTAGGTTACTCTGGATATATTAGAGCCATCAGTGTTCATATAGAAAAGTTCATAATTTCCCGCATTGTTGCTGGTGAACAGGATTCGCCTGTTGCCGTGCGCAAACAGCGGATTCAGGCAGTGTGACGATTCATCGCTTATCTTTTTCACTTCATCGCCGTTGGATTTCATAATGTAGATTTCCCACTGTTTGGACGGTTTCAGCGCGAAGGTTACATATTTTCCATCTGATGAAAAGTCATATCGGCCCAGTTCACCTGCCGGTATGGGAATGAGTTTTGTGTCGGAGCCATCCAGGCGTGATGTGTAAACATCATCGCTGCCGCTGCGGTCGCTGAGCCATACGACATGCCCGTTTTGCGAGAATCCCGGATTTGAGTCATTACCCGGGTCGTTGGATATGTTTACCGGTTTTGCGCCTGATGCTGTCGCGACAAAAATCTCATTGTTGCCTTCGAGATTTTTTACATACGCTATGTGTTTTCCATCGGGGGAGAATACCGGATGCGATGCCTCCCCTAGGTTTTCGAATATCTCAAGGTTCTTTCCCGATGTCAGCATTGTCGCGATGAACTGCTTTTCATCCTGAATGATTGTGAACACGAGTTTCTCCTTCGCGAGAATGTTCGCGAAGAAAAGATATATGACAAGGATGCTCAACAGCAGGTAAACCCAACGCTTTGCGACATCGCGTTTTCGTCCGGAGACCTTGACCAGCGATTCCCAAAAAGCGGATAATAAATACATGATTCTGCGCGACAGTCCCGGCTCATATTCCTTTTCAATTATTCGCCTTTGTTCATCCTCAATTCTCTGCAGTTCCTCTTCAAGCTCGGTGATTCTTCTATCGTGAAGAACCATCTTCTCATGCTCTTTCGCCAGCTTTCTGGCTTTTTTCTCCAGTACCAACTGCACTATCAGCCTGTTAACGCGATCTTTTTCGTGCTTGCGTTTTTCGGAGATGTCATAATCAAACACAAGCGATGTATCTTTTGCGCATCTGAAGCCTATGTCAGGTCCGTGTTCATCGGGAAGAGCGTATCTTCTGTCGGATGCGGAAACCGGGTGGAACGGAGTCAGGTTGCCGCCTCGAAGAACTTTGTGTGATTTGCCGTATGATGGATCGTTGAATGCGTTGTCGGGGTAAGGGTCATACCAGTCATCGACCCATTCCTGAATGCCGCCGATTCCGCCGTAAACGCCTAACTGGCTTAATGCAAGTGATGAGATTCTAGCAGCGAATTCATCCGCGGATACATCGGAATCGTCCGGCAGTTCATTGCCCCACGGATAGTTCAAACCGTCCACTCCACGCACGGCTTTTTCCCATTCCTGTTCTGTTGGAAGGCGTTTCCCCGCAAGTCCGGCGTATTTCTTCGCGTTGATCCAACTGACTCCGCGAACGGGTTCGTTTTCGAATCCGGGATTGAATTCATGGTCAGGCATAAATTGTTTATATTCAGCGTTGGTTACCGGATGTTCATCGATGTAGTATGCCTCGAGATGTGCAGTATGCGCTGGTGCGCAATTGGGCTCGCCATCATCCCTGCCAAAGATAAAATTCCCGGGGCTGACAAGAACCATTCCGGGTGGAGTTTCCGCGAACAGCTTTATTGAAATGCGCTCGAATTCCTCAGAACGAACCATACGGGCGCATTCACTGCATATCATCAACCAATTGTCACGGTGTTTCGGGCATATCAAATCCATCCTGCATTCGGGACAGCGAAAAACGTCCCGTCCGCGATTGAATTCACCGCATATCGGGCAGTATAAATCCTTTTGACGTGTTGAGGTTTTATCGGTAGACAAAACACGCCTCCTCTGGATTGATAATTGAAATATAAAAAAACAGCTACCCCTGATAACTGAGTGTTGATTTCACTCAACCAGATTAAATAATTTTAACATAGATTTCATGTGATTAAATCATGATGAGCATCATATCCGCTGATTTTTTTATTTTAGCGATTCAGTAGTGTCCGGTTAAATTCGAGGGGAAATGGCGGGTTGCCGGTTAATAAAACCTCACCGCTTGCACCTCTCATGCTGTTTTGACCACGGACATCGTTTACACATGTCAAGGGTAATAATGGTACCCTCCGGGGAGTAAGGCATTTATAATGGCTTTCGCTTAATTTTATCCGGACACCGGAAATTTAATATATAATTGAAACCTGTAACATTCATTCGGTGTCCAAATTAAGTGGCAATGTTATACACACAAAACGTGTATTTTCAGAAGGAGAAACAAATGGCTAAAGCAAAGAAACCCTTGATTAAGGCAGATGATCTCTATCGTGTCGAATTAATCACCGACCTGAGAATATCCCCCGATGCCCGGAATGTCCTTTATACGATTCAGAGAGTTGATCGAAAAACCGAGAAGAAATATTCAAATATTTGGATTGTTCCAACGAAAGGCGGAAAGCCAAAACAGTTCACCTACGGTAATCATTCTGATTACTTCCCGCGATGGTCTCCCTGCGGCAAGTTCATCGCGTTCATGTCGAACAGGCATGATGAGACTGATCCGCAAATATACATTATTCCCTTTGATGGCGGAGAAGCTCGCAAGGTAACCTCTTTGAAAGGTTCGTTCGCGAACATCCAATGGTTCCCCGATGGAAAGAAATTCCTCGTCCAATTCAGAAACAAAGATAAAGATGTCCTTGAGCGCGAAGCAGATGAGCAAAAGAAAAAACTCGGAGTTGTATCCCGGCATATCACAAATATGTTCTTCAAGATGGACGCTGCAGGCTACGTTCCCCGGGAAAAGTGGCATTTATGGACCGTCGATGCCAAATCCGGCAAGGCAACGCAACTCACCGAGGGAGATAAATACAATGAGGGTAATGCTGCTATCTCACACGATGGCACCAGGATAACGTTTGTTTCGAACAGGGCCGATAATCCCGAGTTGGATTATGAAGCGTATGATATCTGGGTGATGCCATCCAAGGGTGGGAAAATGAAACTGATCCCAACGCCTGCTGGCCAGAGTTACATGCCGTCTTGGTCACCCGACGGCAAATGGCTTGCATATCTGGGGCAGGAAGGGAAAGGGGAATGGTACAGGAATACAAGAGTATGGGTTGTGCCATCCAATGGCAAGGGCAAAGCCAAATGCCTGACCGCAAAACACGATTTCAATTGTGTTAATTGGACAGTCAACGATCTTGTCGGAGCACATGAACAGATGCCTCCCACGTGGATGCCTGACATGACATGGATTTGTTTTCAGGTGGCACATCATGGGGACACAATACTCAAACGTGTTAATTTCCAAACCGGTGAAATCGAGGACGCACTCAACATGACAGGCGTTATCGGCAATTTCGAACCTGACCCCGAACGCCGCAAACTGGCTTATTTCCATACATCAATGACTGACCCGGGACAGATTTTCGTTAAAGATAATCTCAACGGCACTACGAAAAAACTCACCAAAGTGAATGAGAACTGGATGAAGAAACTCGATTTAGGCGAGGCCGAAGAAATCTGGTTCAAAGGCTCTGACAAGAACGATCTTCAGGGCTGGATTATCAAACCTCCGGGATTTAACCCTAAAAAGAAATACCCATCCATTCTTGAAATTCACGGCGGTCCACGTGTCCAGTACGGCAACATGATTATGCACGAGTTTTTCTATCTCGCTGCCGCCGGATATGTTGTTTATTTCTGTAATCCTCGCGGTGGCCAGGGATATGGTGAAACTCACTCCGGAACGATTGTAAATGACTGGGGCAACAAGGATTACAAAGACCTCATGAAATGGACTGATCTTCTCGCAAAGAAACCCTATATCGATGAAAAACGAATGGGTGTAACCGGCGGATCATACGGCGGATACATGACCGGATGGATTGTCGGGCACACCAATCGATTCAAGGCAGCGGTCGCACAGCGCATGGTATCCAACCTTATCAGCATGTGGGGATCATCCGATTTCAACTGGATATTCCAGGATGAATTCGGCAAAAAACCGCCATTCGAAAATTTAGAAAACTTCTGGCGACAGTCGCCGATAAGTTGCGTTGGCAAAGTGAAAACTCCCACGCTTGTTATCCATAGCGAGATGGATTTCCGCTGCGCAATCGAGCAGTCAGAGCAGTTCTATATCGCTCTCAAGAAGCAGGGCATCGAAACTGAACTCGTTCGATTCCCCGATGAATCCCACGGACTCAGCAGGGGCGGCCGCACTGACAGGCGAATCGCAAGGCTTGAGCATATCAAGCGATGGTTTGATAAGTATATGTAGGAAAGTTCACTAAAACCTTTTCAGATAACCGACATTCTCGATGCCAAAGCTGTTTTTTTGCCTCTCCCACTCCAAATAACAGAGGGTTTTAACCCTCTGCTTCTTGCATAACCCTCTGCTTCCTGCATAACCCTCTGCTTCCTGCTTAACCCTCTGCCGCCTATCCATCCGCTCTGCTGACCACCCACCCACTTCCGGTTTGCTTAATGCCGATTAAGGGATATAATCTAAATACAATCAACTGATTATTTAACACGTTCTGACAAATGGAGAATTACGCCATGTTGATTCGAAAAATTCAAATTCTCATTACAAGCCTTATCCTGCTTCTTTTCTGCACGTCAATATATGCATCCTCGAATCAAACATCTGATGATTCACTAACCCCGTTTCAACGCGAACTAAATGAAATATTCGATGCGAGAATGTCGCGCACAACACCGAATCAGCATCAGGTGTATCTGAAGTATCGACTGCTGGAATCGCGTAGATCTTTCGAACTCGCTCTCGACAGCAGGGAGTTTTCAAACTCTCTGGCTCTTTTGTTAAGCAAAACGATTAGATCAAATTATAATCAAAATGCAGGTAAAAATTTAAAAAGCGACGGCTCTTTATATGAGGACGACCTTGAATTCCACCCGGATTTCAGTTACAGCGAATTTATCAGGAATCTTCTTCCTGAAATCACAAAAAGCGCTGTTGATGAGGCAAAGCAGGACATAATCCAGTGCATGCTTCTTGCGGCAAATTATGATGAAAATGGATTCAAAAATTTACCCGACATTGTCAAAACCTGCCACAAATTAGGCAGAACTGAGATAGGGTTAAAAATCAGCGAAACTGCCGCGACATTGGCAAGATCAAATACACGGGCGGGCGCTGTCGCAACCGGATTGATCCGAGCTGCCGAATGCCAATTTAACCTTGGAAACACCCAAAAAGCTATTGAACTTGCTGATGAAGCTATTGGCATTATTGATAATTGCAAGGGTGCCAGAGATTCTCTCAGAGAACTGCAGAAACTTGTCTCTCACTATGCGGATTCTGGAGAACATGACAAGGCGCTGGATATATGCTCACGACTCAGATTTACATTCAGTAATGGTCCAGACCTGCTTTTTACATCAATCGAACAACTTTCCTCGGATGCTTATTTCGATTTGTCCATCGGGGCTGCCCGGTTTGTTCACCGTGACAGCAGGCGCGCTGATGCCATCCTCATAATAATTGATAATCTCAAACAGGTGTCCGACACTGAGAAACCTGAAGGCAATCTTGAAACTCTCTATCAAATCGCGAAATCAATAACAAGCTATTACGAACGCTGCAAAGCGCTTTCAAAACTGGCGGTCGCGTTTCATGAAAATGGAAACACTGAATTAGCAACTGAAATTATCCTCAATGATCTGGGACTCTCAAACCCGGATATCGCTGAAACCATAAACATCAACGCCATATATTTCCCCATTTCCGCTCTTGTAGATATCGGGGATAAACAAACCGCAATCGAACTGATTGATAACAAACTGAAATCATTTCATGACAGAAATTTTCCAGATAAAGTAATGGAGGGTAATAATTTCATACTTGCGTCATGTTATCTTCGTGCGGGCATGATGGATAAATCCAAATCCCTGATTAGCACAGACGTTCCAACGCTCCCACAACGTAAGGGCAGTTATTCTGAGATCAGCATACCGATTAGTTTGCGCAATGCGTTAAACACAGATTTGGGAATCAAAGAAACCATGGTTGATTATCCATCCCGGCGAACCGAAGACCCAAGACTCACAGCTCTTAATCTGAAATCCAAGAAAATAAAGGATTTATTAAAACAAAACAAACTTGATGAAGCCTATAAAATCGCTTATGAAATAGAGGATATGTACTATCCACCGGAAGGGATAAAAATCCTGATTGAAAAACTCCTTGAACGGCACGAACCTGACAAAGCGTTTGAACTGGTAAAAGCGGTGACAATCAAAATGTCTGGGATTCCTGAAGCTTTTATCCCAACCGAAATCGCCTGTGAGTTTGCCGATCAGGGCGATATTGACAAGGCATTCAACATTATCTGGGATAGCCAGAAAGTCAAATACGACCATGTTATTAAAGTGCTTATTCATTACGCAAATTCCCCTAAATTCAACAAACAAAAGGAACTTAAAGCCTGCGAAAATGTGGCTTCAAAGATTCTTGCATATAAGCATCGAAACAGCCTGAAATCGAGAAACTACAAAGTTGATTCTCTGCGGATGGATAATATCCCGGACATTATCCCCTATATCACAGAAGCAATTAAGGTGGACAACAGCAATGATCATTCCCGCAGATATTTCAATAAATTGATGGAAATAAAATCCAAAGAAAGGCTCGATTTGATCCAGTTAAGCCCCGGAGTTACAATCGATGAATACTTGAATAGCATGTATCTGGGGCTTGTCTCACAAGATGATTCACAATCCAAACTTGACAGTTTGCTTATACTCGCAAAGCAGTATGCATATCACGGCGATACTGACAAACCACGTGAAATCCTTGAGATAGCGTATAAGATAGCTCTTGCCCTGGTTTTAAACGAAAACGTAAATCGGGACTCAACATTTCATAACCTTACTGCAGCATTTGCTGAAATCGGCTGTACTGAACGAGCAAGGGAAATAAGATCACTATACTGGACAGATATTTCGGAAAGCGAATTCATAATCTCAATCGCAAAAGGTTATGTTGCCAAAGGCCAGGTTCAGGACGCTGTTGATCTTCTTACAAAATCGGGAAACATATATGTCACCAGGAAGAATGTCTTCCGGCTTATGGAACCGCTTATTGAATACGGGAATTATGGCACTGCTTTTGAAATGTTTGAAATATCCGTGGAAGCCGGCAAATCCGCAACCAATACAAATTTTTTGTATCTGGTAATCAGGCTTGCCGAGAAAGGCAGGTTTGATATCGTCTTTAAAATGCTGTTTGCAGCCAGAATGGAGGAAATCCTTATTGACACGCTGAACACAATCGAAAAACTGAGAATCGAAGCTGGATACGAATTAACCGAAGAAGATCTGTTCAACCTGAGAAAAGTTGTCCATAATGATATCTACTTCTGCAAATACCCATTAACAGGCTCAATGGAGGATACGCAATGAGAGTGTTTATCGCCATACTGATTATTCTATTGTCAACTCAAAACGCTTACGCCGACAGTGGAAGCATCAAACTCGAAGATTTCACATATAACGATTTTTTTTGCCCGCAGGTTAATAAAATATTTTTTATTCAACATGATGTGGAACTAAAAAAATCCATGCTGAAAATATTCGACCCGTTTGAATTGGAAGTGGAAAAAGTAATCCTGCTGGATGACTATACCGACCAGGTTGATTTGATTCAGGATGGCAAATGCATGTTGGTATTGGGGAATAAAATTTATGAACGAAGCCATGTTGAGAACGGTACACTTCGAAAGGTTGACTTTGTTACAGGCGAAATTCAGGCTGAAATTGTATTCGACAGATACCCGAGAAATATGGTTATTGACAACAACCGGAAATTCGCCTTTGTTACCGGCGGCTTGAATGGTTCAGGCATGCTATACAAGATCGACCTTGAGAAATTTGAGGTTGTCGCGGACATAATACTGAAAGACCCTCCCGAAATGTTGGCTATTACACCCGATGGGAAAAAGCTATATGTCAGAGATGAATCGAGCATAACCATTCCAAGCCCAAGCGGCGTTGAACGATCCTCCGGGGGTTATGGTTATAGCGGAACACAGCAAATGTTTTTTCCTTTAACCGTCTATGATACTCAAGACCTGTCCCGGATATCCGCGGTTATGACTCCCATTTACTCAGAAAAGTATTTCATAATTGATGATGGCAGGCTGATTCTCCCCGGATTTTGTTTAGAATTGTCGCCAAACCCAAACATGATGGTCGTTGACACTAATGTCGTTGACACTAATGTCGCAGACACACACAATGAGGAAATCCTGGAAATACTTGATTTTGGCGACATAATGATTGGTTATACAGCCATTGATAATCGCCATCTGAAGTTATTCGCCACCATTGGCCAGAGAGCCGGATTCGATCCTGAATATCCAGAATTTCCCCATTATGAACTTTCAGGAACAATCCTGGAAGTCAATCTCAAGGATTACTCGCACAGGTTAATTAAAATTTGTGACAGCAAGGTTGGTCAAATCATCGCGATACCGACTGACACAGGCACAAGGCTTTTCTGCATCGATGAGCCTGAAACCCCGGATGATGAAATCTTCCTTCACTATTTCGATGTGGAATAATCCACGATTGAATTTTCATCTCTCAAATCAGGGATTCACTCCAACCTGCCAACTTACCAACCTGCTAACCTACTAACTTGCTAACCTATTAACCTGCTAACCTATTAACTTGCCAACTCTTCTTTTTTAAGTAAACTTCTGACTCTGTTTGAAAACCAATTTCGCGGCGGATTGTCTTATGCCGTATGAGGAATCATGAACGACGATTTTAAAATCAAACTTGAACAGGAACTTGTTAAGTTTCCCTACGAACCTGTCAATCTGGAAAAGGGTTACGCCAACCGCACTCTGCAAATCGACCTGGGCAAAAAGAGCATCGAAACAAAACCGGTTTCCGATGAAATGAAGGAAACTTTCATCGGCGGAAAAGGTTTCGACCTCAAGCTGATGTGGGACATTGTCAACGACGGCACAAAATGGGATTCGCCTGAAAACACGATTTGCATTTCATCCGGCCCGCTCGGGGGAACGACAAGCTATCCCGGCTCCGGCAAATCGCTGGTAACCGCAATCTCACCGCTGACAAATGTTGTAATAGATTCAAATGTCGGCGGCTATTTCGGCCCGTTCCTCAAATTCTCCGGTTTTGACGCCATCGCGATTACCGGTAAAGCTGAGAAGGATGTCATGATTTTAATTGATGGCGTGGAAAATCATGTGAGCGTCCGGGAGATAAACGCCACCTCCGGCGATGCCCACCTGATATGCAACAAACTGACTGAACAACTCGCGCCAAACAAGAATGACAGGCAGTATATCTCTGTTGTCGCGGCGGGAAGCGGCGCCGGCAACACATATTTCGGAATTCTCAACTTTTCATATTACGACTGGCGCAGGAAAGAAGCGCGATACAAGCAGGCGGGACGAGGCGGTATCGGCACTGTTTTCCGCGACAAAAAAATACTCGCGCTGGCAATCAGATGCGATAAATGGAAACCAAACTGGTCGATTACCGCTGATTAATGGGTGATTTGGATGTTTCACCCACAAATCACAAAAAGGCGTGATGTGTGGGCGGCACCCAAACTGTTATAAATTTGCAAATACTGAAATAACACCATGCTTTAGCGTGGTGCTTTACTTAGCATGGCATTAATGACAGGAGATCATAAATGGATACCGCAAAAATAAATAAAATCATTAAGAGCTACAATCGTGATGCCGATTGCGCAATCGAAATGCTCCTCGATGTTCAAGATGAATTCAAGCATCTCCCTGAGGATGCCGTTCGCTACATCGCGGATGAAATCAACGTCCCGCTGGGTCAGCTCTATCATGTGGGCACATTCTATGACACATTCACTCTTGAGCCATCAGCAGATGAACTTCCCCAAAAGCCAATTCGAACATTCATGAAACAGCAGAATGATGGATTAATTCCGGCAAAACCTGATTCGCCATCCATTGTATTTCGCAACATGGGCAATATCGACGCTGGCGGATACAAATCGTTCGAAAAAGTTCTTGAAACAATGTCCCCGGATGATGTAATCAGCGAGATTGAAAAATCAGGCATTCTCGGACGATGCGGTTTCGGAAAACCCACAGCCGACAAATGGAAAGCGTGCGCGAAAGCGGTTAACGATTCATCCAACAATCCCGCGTATGTAATCTGCAACGCCGATGAGGGCATTCCCGGCGCGTTCGCATATAAAAGTATTGTCGAATCAGACCCTCACTCAATTATCGAGGGAATGTTGATCTGCGCCTATGCAGTAGGAGCGAAAGAGGGATTAATCCACATCAGAAATTGCTATTCACAGGCAATCGAAAAAATGGCAAAAGCAATCGAGGACGCCAGAGGAAAAGGGCTTCTCGGTGAAAATATCAAGGGAAAAGATTTCTCATTCGATATTAAAATTCGACGAGGTCCCGGCGCGTACATAAATCTCGATTTAAGCGCGATGCTTGAATCCCTTTCCGGCAAACCGGCAATTCCAAAGGCTACTAATGTGCCTATAACCGAAAAAGGCTATAAAGACATGCCGACTGTTTTAAGCTGCGTCGAAACATGGATGAATATCCCCGTGATTATCGAAAAAGGCGGGGACGCGTTTAAGAAAATCGGCAACTCAGGCACGAAAGTAGTTTCACTGGTTGGAGATATTAAAAACTCGGGATTTGTCGAGGTGCCACTGGGAATCACTCTTCGCGAGTTAATCTTCGATATCGGCGGCGGTATTCCTGATGGGCGGGAATTCAAAGCTGTTCAGGTCGGAGGGCCATCCGGCGGATGTTTCCCCGCCGATATGCTCGACACGCCGCTCGATTACACTGAAATCGAAAAAGCGGGAGCAATTATCGGACCCGGTTTGATTCGTGTTTACGATGACAGCAGATGCATGTTGGAAGCAGCGAAAGATTCAATTGAGTTTCTCATGAGTGAATGTTTCGGAAAAGCAGCCCCCGGCCGTGAGGGTTCAAGAATTTTATTCAGCATCCTCGAGAATATCTCTCAGGGCAATGGCAAAAAAGAGGACCTTGACACAATGAAATCAATCTGCGAAACAATGTCCGCAACAAGCCTTTCAGGATGGGGCAAATCAGCGGGCAATTCGATACTTTCCACAATCAAACATTTTGAAGGGGATTACACGGGATATTTCAAGAATTAGCCTTTACCCGACAAGGAGATAAACAATGATAGAAATAACAATAAACAAAAAGAAAACAAGCGTCGAAGAAGGCACTACAATCCTTGCCGCCGCGGAATCGCTTGGAATAAAAATCCCGACATTGTGCAACCATAAAATCCTTAAACCATACGGCGCATGCAGAATGTGTGTCGTTGAAATTCAAGCAAACGGCGAAAAGGAAATCACGACATCGTGCAACTACGAGATTCATGAACCCATTGAGGTATTCACTGATTCAGAGGATGCCCTGAATGCCCGTCGCGGTGTAATAGAGATGCATCTCGCGCGATGGCCAAATGTACCCGCAATCAAAGCGCTCGCAAAAGCGAACGGCGTTGACAAACCGCGCTATGAACACCCTGACAAAAACGAATCCAAAAACGCCTGTGTGTTGTGCGGACGATGTGTGCGTGTATGCTCCGAGGGAATATGGGAAGATATAATTTCATTTGCAGGCAGAGGCGCGGAACGAAAAGTCTCAATGCCTTTCGATGAATTCTATGAACGCTGCGTCGGCTGCGGCGCCTGCGCATGGATTTGCCCGACCGGCGCGATTCAAATAACCGATGAGGCAAACAATCCAGACAGGCCGAAAACAATCAGAAACTGGGGAATGAAAGTAACCAGCCAGATGATTACCCTCGATGACCAGCAGTGCCGCATGAGAAAAATCGGCACCGGAAACCTTGTGGAAATAATGGATGATTACGATCTCCTCCCTACCCTCAACTACCAGTACGGCAGCCATAAAAACGCTAATAAAATCAATTCGTGGGTATGGCAGAACGAGTATTTCACGCAGGGAGTTCCCGATGGCTGCTGGTATGGATGCTCGATGTCATGCGCTCACGCAATCGAAAACTTCGAACTCAAAACCGGCCCATACAAGGGACAGAAAGTCCTCGTTGACGGCCCCGAATATGAAACTATCGCCGCATGCGGATCCAATATCGGCAACTTCGACCCTCACTATGTCGCTGAACTCAATTTCTACTGCGACACCTACGGAATCGACACTATCTCATTCGGGACAGCTCTCGCGTTCGCAATGGAATGTTATGAAAATAGTGTCATCACAAAAGAACAAACAGGCGGACTTGAATTGAATTTCGGAAACAACGAAGCGGCATGCGAAATACTCCACCAGATGAGCCGCGGCGAGGGTTTTGGAATCATTCTCGGCAAGGGTATTCGCAATATGAAAAATCTCTTTGTTGAGGAATACGGCGCCGACCGTGATTTTGTCGAGGATATCGGAATGGAAAATAAAGGATTGGAATTTTCCGAATATGTAACAAAGGAATCACTCGCGCAGCAGGGCGGATACTGCATGACAAACAAAGGCGCCCAGCACGATGAGGCATGGCTGATCTTCATGGACCAGGTAAACAACCAGATTCCGACATTCGAGGACAAAGCGGACGCTCTCCACTATTTCCCGATGTTCCGCACATGGTTCGGACTTGTCGGACTCTGCAAACTCCCGTGGAACGATGTTACTCCCGCTGACAACCCACAGACCGATGAACCTCACAAAATACCGGAGCATGTCGAGGGTTACTGCAAATATTTCACAGGCATGACAGGAATCGAACTCGACCCGGATAAAATGATTCGAATGTCGGAAAAAGTCTATAACTTCCAGCGAGTATTCAACCTGCGGCTCGGTTACGGCACCCGTGAACACGACAGAGTCCCCTACCGCGCGATGGGCCCTGTCACCAATACGGAATATGAATCACGGCAGGAACGATATGACAAGCAACTCAAGGAAAAAGTCGGCATTGACCCTGAGGGAATGAGCACCGATGAAAAACGCCTGAAACTCCGCGCATATCGCGAAGACCAATACCGCCAGCTTCAGGACGCTGTTTACAAACGCCGCGGATGGACATCGGACGGCGTACCGAAACTCGAAACGCTGAAAAAACTCGGAATCGATTTCCCCGAGGTTGTCGAGGTTGTCAAGCGATACCCGGATGTCTAATGGCAAACCGCAATCCTGAAATACCTGAAGTAACTGAAATAGAAATCTATGCCCGGAACACTCCGGGTTCTTTTCCCATTTTAAAAACGAAATGTGTCGGAATTGCCGGATGCGGCGGTCTCGGCTCAAACATTGCGGTTTTGCTCGCACGCGCCGGAATCGGCAAACTCGTTGTCGCCGACTTCGACACAGTAGTGCCCGAAAATCTGAACCGACAGCATTTTTTCATCGACCAAATTGGCAAACTCAAGGTCGATGCTCTAGCTGAGACGATTGCAAAAATAAATCCGAAAATCGATTTTCAACCAGTGAATGTAAATCTAACACCGGATAATATCCCCGATGTATTCAGCGATGTTGACGTTCTCATCGAGGCATTCGACCAGGCGGAGAATAAATCGATGTTGATTGATACATGGACAGGACTGCAAAACAGCAAGCTGCTGATTGCAGCATCAGGACTGGCGGGAACAGGCAATATCGACCAAATCAAAATCAACAGAATGGAAAATCTAATCATTGTCGGCGATTTAAAAAGCACTCCTGATGAGGGACTCATGGCGCCTAAAGTTGTGATGGTCGCATCGATGCAGGCATCGCTTGCAGTCGAATATCTGCTGGAGATAAAATGATTCAGATAAACGAGGAAAAAATAGAATGGCGCGAGGGCATGACTGTACGCGACGCCATGAACGAGGTTAAATACTCTTTTCCGCTCGTTATCGTATCCGTAAACAGCAGGGTAATTGAGCAAAAACAACTGGATAAGCACATCATCAACGACAACGATAAAATCAAAGTCTTCCACCTGATAAGCGGCGGTTAATCACTTCTGGGAGCGGCGGGCTGTTTGAGGCGCCAAAGGCGGGGCCGCCGGGTGTGTTGG
>CBDURE010000052.1:0-21702 GCA_965369605.1 uncultured bacterium | reverse complement strand
GTAGAGAGAGTGAATAATCCATACAAATCTGGCAGGCATGCCGGGGAGGTGGCTAGATATGCGGAACCCCGGAATGCCTGCGAACGTTGTAGAATAGATTCACTTTTTTTGATAAAGGCATTCCAGGTTACATTAGAACCTATCCCTTTTTCAACAGCCCCGAGAAATCAGCGCTACGATATGGTTTTGATTCCCGCTGGCAGCGTGTTATAATCTCAAATCCTCATCAACTGTGAATTAACAGGTGGATGAAACGTTCTACGGACAGATAAATGGCATACCTTGCGCTATATAGAAAATACCGTCCAGAGCAATTCTCGGAAGTAATCGGGCAGGAGCATGTTAAACGCACTTTGCAAAATGCGATAAAGCTCGACCAGATTTCTCACGCCTATTTGTTCAGCGGTCCTAGAGGTACTGGTAAAACGACAGTCGCGAGAATTATGGCGCGTGCCGTAAACTGCATCGGCCTTCAGGATGGCGAACCATGCGGTAAATGCGATAACTGCAAGAGTATCTCATCCGGCGTATGGGGCGTTGTTGAGATTGACGGCGCGAGCCATAACAAGGTCGAGGATATCAGAGAACTGCAGGAAGTAATATTTCATGTCCCAATGCAGGGCAGGTTTACGGTTTATATCATCGACGAAGTTCACATGCTTTCCAATTCTGCCTTCAATGCTTTTTTGAAAACTTTGGAAGAACCGCCGGAACACGCGAAATTTATTCTCGCAACTACCGAGCCGTTCAAACTGCCAAAGACCATTCTTTCGCGATGCCAGCATTTTACTTTTACACATATCCCCCTGGCAGATATAAAGGCACAAGTTGAATATATCGCATCCGCTGAAAAAGTAACGATATCATCCGACGCGGCTGAATTCCTCGCGCTTCATGGCAAAGGCAGTTTGCGCGATACCATTTCACTTCTAGACCAGGCGATTATTTATTGCGGAAAAAAAATAGAACTGGCTGCGGTAAAAGAACTTCTCGGTACGGCTGAGGAGACAATTATCAGTGAAATTGTGGATGCCATGATTGGGGCGGACGCCGGCAAACTCATGGAACTGATTGACTTGGTTATCGCGACAGGCCAGGACCTTCCGGAAATAGCATCAGCTGTTATCGGGCATTTCAGAAATATTATGCTGGTGAAAGCCGGCATCAAAACTGAGAGGATTCTGGGGTTCGTAGGAGACCTGCTTCCAAAACTCGAGGCGCAAAGCGGGAAGATAACCGAATCCAATGTTCTTGAAACACTGGAGCATCTTGCCGAAACAACACGCCAGATGAAATTCGATGTCGATCAGCGGCTGGGACTGGAAACCGCGCTGCTGAGCGCGATGTGCCTTCTGAATAAAATCGAGCCCCTAAAAAAAACAACCGTTCAAAAAAAAACTGATTCAAAAAGTATAGAGAAACCGGTCGAGGCGACAGTTCCTCCAAAACAGGCGAGAACACCGGAAATCGAAAGGGAACCTGCGGGTGAAAGGAAACCGGTGGTGCTGCGTCCCGCGATAACAAAAGAAAAGAGGGACAAGCCTGATTCCCACCCCGATACTCCGGTAAAAGGCGATAGTTTTCCTCCGAAATCGACTGAAAAAAAAAAGCCGATAATTGATAAAACCGGATTCTGGACTCAATTCCTGAAGCAATTATATGAAACAGATTTGCCTTTGATGCTGCTTGTCAGAGGTGTACAGCCATTGTTCGAAAACTCCTTTCTCAAACTTGTTTATGGCAAGGTTGATGAAATAACCTATCATTTCGCGGTTGAGGATAATGTCGAATCGCGAATTCGCGAGTTGGTTACTGAATATCAGAAATCTCCCATCAGTGTTGGAGTCATTCTCGAAGGCGCTGAATTGAAGCAAAAGGGAAATGGAACTGATAGCGAGAAAAAAACCGACAGGGACGAAATCATGAAATGGGGAAAAGAGATCAAGGATAATTTCATGCCTAATTTCCCTGACGGCAACCTTAAATGGGAAGGAAAACAAAAATAAGCTGGCAAAAAGCAAATATTCAAATGCGTAAATCCAAATCTATTGATAGAATAATGACCTTTTATGATAATCGGAATCATACAGTCACAAGGAGTTAATTATGGCTTTTGACATGAACGCGCTGATGAAACAGGCGCAGCAGATGCAGGAAAAAATGACCCAGGTGCAGGAGGAACTGTCAAATGAGCGAATTGAGGAAACAGCCGGCGGCGGGATGGTCAAGGTTGTTGTCAACGGACAACAGGAAATAATCGAACTTGCAATCAAGCCGGATGCCGTTAATCCCGATGAGGTCGAGATTCTTGAGGATATGATTCTCGCGGCCCTCAGAAACGCGCTTGGCAAATCGCAGGAGATTGCCAAGGAGAAAATGGCTGCCGTTACAGGCGGTATGAAAATTCCGGGAATCATGTAGATTAAATGGGTATTCAAAATGACATTTAACGTTCGACCCTTTGATCGAGTTATTCGCGAGCTGTGCCGTCTTCCGGGAGTAGGTCCAAAAACCGCACAGAGACTGGCTTTGTTCCTGTTGCGCGAAAGCCAGGAAAATAACGAAAGGCTTGCGGATGCCATACGCGAATTGAAAATCAACATACGGTTTTGCAAACAATGTTTTAACCTGTCTGAAGATGAAATCTGCGCTGTCTGCGATAATCCACAACGGGATAAATCCATGATATGTGTAGTCGAGGAGCCTGTTGACGCTCTCGCTATTGAAAGGATAGGGGAATTCAGGGGAGTTTATCATGTTCTTCACGGCGTTATCTCGCCGCTTGACGGCAGCTATCCTGAGAATATTAAAATCAAGGAACTGATGGAACGAATCAGCGATGATGGTGTCGAGGAGGTCATTCTCGCGACTGGCGCTAATGTTGATGGCGATGCCACAGCTTTGTATATCGCGAATCTTCTGAGAGGGCGGGTTAAAGTTACAAGAATCGCGAGAGGCCTTCCAGTCGGAAGCCAACTTGATTACGCTGACCAGGGGACGCTTTTGAAGGCATTGGAAGGCAGACGCGAATTTTAAAACAATCTGGAAATTCAGGTTTTAACATCCAATTAAATTAGCACCATGTTTTAGAGGTTGTCGAGTGAGTTTTCATAACAAGATGCCCCCACCCCAGCCCTCCCCGCGAGCGGGGAGGGAGAAAATGTTATCTATTGCTCGTGGTTGTATAGACTAAACACATGGTTTACAAATGAAAAAAAACATCTCCCACCGCTCGCGGGGGGGATTAAGGGGGGGGACCGATATGCCGTTTAAACATCCAAGAATATATTTTGATAAGCTTCCCCGTGACGGCGAAATCACCATCACAGGAGACAAGTACCGACATCTTGCGCGGTCAGTGAGAGCGCGATGCGGTGATGAAATCCATCTGTTTAACGGACGCGGTTTGTTTGCCGATGCTGTAATCGATTCAATTGATTCATCAACAATTCATGCGTCTATTACTAAATCCGAAAATGCTGACAACGCACCAAATGTTAAATTAACTCTCGCTTTCGGAATCCTCCCCGCGGAGCCGATGAAAACACTAATTGCGGGAGCTACACAGCTTGGAGTATCCGCCTTCATGCCTTTCATCTCCAGGTTTAACGATATCAGGAAAAAACCCGAGCAAATCCAAAAAACGATTGAGCGATGGCAAAAGTTAATCGTGGAAAATTCAGCTGTGGCAGCAAGAAGCCATCTGCCCGATATTCATTCACCGATTCCTCTTGCGGATGTGGCTAAAAATGCGGAAGGCTTCGAATTTAAATTCACTTTCTGGGAAGAGAAAGGCGAAAGATGGCGCGATTATCTCCCGTTAAATTCAGGCAAAACTATTGCGGTAATCGGGCCCAAAGGTGGATTGCATGAGGATGAGATATCAATGCTCAGCGATTCCGGATTTAAAATTCTGACGATGGGCGATTTAATTCTCAAAGCTGAGATGGCATCAATTGCAGTATGCGCGCGAATAATCGGCGGTTGAGTTGCCTGTTGCCTTATGCATAAATCCCAAAACTATGCGATAATTATATTACCAATAATCCGATTGTAATTTCGACCGATAAAAGAGTTGGGTAAAAACATTATTCATGGCAATGAATTGTAAAATACGCAGGGCTAAAATAGGGGACGCGTCCGAGATAGCGCGCATTCAACGCTTGGCATTCACCGAGATGATATGCCACTATTTCGGCACGGATTCAGCAAGTGAAAAGAAAACAGCCAGCGTTGTTGAGAAACTCTTTCTTCTTTTAATAAAAGCCATGAAGGATGAAATATTCATCGCAGAGGTGGATGGTAAAATCGCGGGGAATATTATTGTTCCTTTCGATATTCGAAAATCAAGCAGGAGGTTCCCATCATATCGTGTTTTCTGGATTGCCCTCGCGAGAGTGCTTCTAGCAATGAAATCGCTGCCGCATGAAAATCGAATAGCCCTGCTTTCAGATAACAGCACTATCAGAAGAGTAGGTAAAAGTGAAATCAAAAGGCAAATCCATTCGAGGATTTATAATATCGCTGTTGACCCGGCTTACCAGGGGGAGGGAATAGGGTATGTTCTAATGCAAAAAGGTCTGCGATACCTTTTCAATGAACGCGGGGCAAACGCTGTAACGCTTAACGTCATGGCGCTTAACCCAAACGCGATAGCCCTTTATAATAAATTCGGTTTTGCGGAAAAAGACCGATTTGTGAATTCAATGGGGGAGTGGGTTGTTATGGTGCTGACAAGGGAAAATCGCATGAAAGCTGAAAGGTCATTTTCAGCCAAGAAGTATTCTACCGCCTAGTTTCTCACTTAAAATCTCAGCGATGTAATCTACAAGAGGAATGATTCGCGAATAGGGCATTCTGGTTGGGCCCAGAACTGCGATCTGTCCCTTCTCTGTTCCCCAGCTTAGTGTGAAATTGGTAAACACAAGCGACAGTTCCCTTAGGTCCTCATGAACATTGTCGTGTCCGATTAAAACCCGCACGCCTGACCGCTCACCGCTTAAATCCATGAGGATGTTTTTAATGAACTCCTCCTCGTTTCTCGCGCGAAGGAAAGCCCGTAATCGTTTTGATTCAGTGAATTGCGGATTTTCAATCAGTGTTCTAAGACCGTGTGAAAACACAACCGCACCCTGCTGATCCCTTAATCTGGAAAGGAATTCGGTGATTGGCTTTTTAATCGACTCATGATAGATATTGTAAATCAGCGCTTTTTCGAAAAACTGGTTAAGAAGATTTTTATCTATTTCACTTACTGTCTTGCCTTTAAGAAAAGCATTCAGTTTGCTTTTTATCAAATCAAGATTAAGGTTCTTTATTTCAACCCCAAGATTAACTTTCTCATTTTCAACATGGCCGTCGCTTGTAACAAGAACGATTACAACCGCCTCAGCCCCGATTGGCACAAGGTTAATCGATTCCACACAACCATGCGATGCTGTCGGCGACATAACTACGCTGACCAGTTTTGTTTCATCGGAAAGATATTCACTGGCACGCTTTAGAATATCCTGGATTCCAAGGCGAATATCACCAATAGCTCCGGCAATGAGTTCCTTCTCTTTGCTGTCGAGATTCGCGCTCTCGACAACCTCGGCAGCGTACAGTTTTAATGCCGCTTCTGTGGGAAGCCGTCCGCTGGATGTGTGCGGTTTCTCAACCAGCCCGGCTGCTTCAAGCTTGACTAAATCATTACGGATTGTCGCGCTTGAACAGCAAAACTCTCCGCTATTCAAAAGCTTGCTGCTTTATACTGCCTTTCCTTTTACAATGTGCTCTTCCACAAGGAAAAACAATAACGCCCGCTGCCTGTCTGTAAGTTCATCCACACTCATTTTTAATGTTTAAACTTAACAACAATATCATGTGTCTGTCAATCCTGAAGCATTTTACTTGAATTGATGATTGAATTAACGCTTAAATTAACTTAAACTTTTAGTTTGTGCTGGTCGAACGATGTTTGGCCAGTGTAATATATTTTCAGCCTGTGATTTCGCAGCTGACAGGCTACATAAAAAATACTATAACAGGTGAAAAATGAAAATAACAATTTCAATATTAAAAGCTGATATCGGTGGATTGGTAGGCCATACCACGATGCATCCTGATATCATGGACTTTTCCGCTATCGCTTTGGAGAAGAAAAAAGATGACGGTTTTCTCATTGATTTCCGTGTCCTTGCATGCGGTGATGATCTTGAGTTGATTATGACCCACACTCACGGAACGGATTCAGAGGGAATCCATAAAATGTGCTGGGATATTTTCTCAGACTGCGCTGACAAGGCAAGGGACATCGGACTGTATGGCGCCGGTCAGGACCTCCTTGCTGATTCCTTCTCAGGCAATATTAAAGGAATGGGGCCAGGCGTGGCGGAAATGGAAATCGAGGAAAGGCCAAGCGAGCCGATTCTCATTTTCATGGCAGATAAAACATCTCCCGGTGCGTGGAACCTTCCCCTGTTCAAGATATTTGCTGATCCGATGTGCAATCCCGGACTTATACTTGACCCTAAAATCCATGATGGATTCACATTTGATGTCCTCGACCTTAAGCACAACAAGAATATAAAATTCAACATGCCGGAAGATATGTATGATTCTCTCGTATTCATTGGTTCGACAGAGGATTATGGAATCAGGGCGATTTATAGAAAGAAAGACAACGAAATCGCAGCAGTGGCATCAACTCAGCGACTCGCAATGATGGCTGGACGATATATCGGAAAAGATGACCCTGTCATGATTTGCCGCTCGCAAAACGGATTCCCCTCAGTTGGTGAAATAACAGAGCCGTTCACTCATCCGCATCTGGTTGCGGGTTGGATGCGCGGAAGCCATATCGGTCCCATTATGCCTGTTAGTTTCGAGGATGCCCAGTGCGTTCGTTTTGATGGTCCCCCGCGAGTAATCTGCGCTGGATTCCAGGTTAAAGATGGAAATCTTGTAGGCCCGGTTGACCTGTTCGATGACCCGGCATTTGACAACGCGCGTCAAACCGCGAATGATGTCGCTGATTACCTGCGACGTCACGGCCCGTTTGAACCGCACAGGCTTTCTCTTGGCGATATGGAATACACAACACTGCCGATTGTCATGGAGAAAGTAAAAGACAGATTTAAAACGCTTGATTAGAAATAACAAACATGAGAAATATACAAACCTGGCATGCCAGCCTGGCAAAGCCAGGTTTTTTGTTTTAATTTGCCTCAGAATGACAATGCAGGCTGTTTAAATCAGGATTACAAGCCATTGCCCAAAGCAACGCTCCTTCGAAAAATGTATTAATGAACAATAACCGGATTGACTTGACCGAAAATAAAGTCTAATATAAAGAGGTCTTATCAAGAGCAGGCTAAGGGACTGGCCCGATGAAGCCCGGCAACCGATTTAATTCGGTGCTAACTCCTGCGAATCATAGATGATTCGAGAGATGAGATTGAAATGTAAAACGCACTTCATCCGGGCACATGCGACCCGGTTTTTTTAGTCCTCTTGATATTGCCCAATTAATACAGTCATTGTACGGTAATGAGATAGAATATTAATCATAACTATTTAACCTGAAGGGGTTTAACTAACATGTCAAAGAAAGATTTTGTATTCACAAGTGAATCAGTAACAGAGGGGCACCCGGATAAAGTTGCTGACCAGATTTCTGACGGCGTACTTGACGCGATTCTCGAAAAGGACCCGAAAGGGCGTGTAGCCTGCGAAACCGCGATAACAACAGGTTTCGTTCTTGTGATGGGAGAAATCACAACTGCTGCCTATGTTGACATTCCAAAGATAGCACGTCAAACATTGAAAGGAATAGGCTACACCGACAGCCGTTTTGGAATTGACTGGAACACATGCGGAGTGTTGTCATCCATCGATGAACAATCCCCGGACATTGCCGGCGGCGTAAGCACTTCGGTTGAGCAGCGCGATGAAAAAACAAAGCTGGTCAGAGAGGAAAAAAGCGTCGATGAAATAGGCGCTGGCGACCAGGGTATGATGTTCGGTTATGCATGCCGTGAAACTGATGTCCTCATGCCGTTGCCGATTATACTCGCGCATAAACTCTGCAGGAAAATGTCGGAACTGAGAAAGAATGGCGACATTGTCTTCCTGCGACCCGACGGCAAATCGCAGGTAACTGTTCAGTATGAAAATGGAAAACCCAAATCGGTGGATAGAGTTCTTCTTGCAGCTCAGCATGAACCGGATGTTACTGATGAGGAAATCAGGGAAGTTCTGATTGAAAAGGTCATTAAACCTGTGATTCCGGCTGAACTCATGGCTGACGATATTCAGTTTTCAATAAACACGTCAGGTAGATTTGTTATCGGCGGACCTCAGGCGGATGCTGGTTTAACTGGAAGAAAAATAATCGTTGACACATACGGCGGATACGGACGCCACGGCGGCGGCGCGTTCAGCGGAAAAGACCCATCCAAAGTGGACAGGTCTGCAAGTTACGCCGCACGATGGGTAGCGAAAAATCTTGTCGCTTCTGGTGTCGCGGACAATCTTGAAATCCAGATTGCATATGCGATTGGTGTGGCAGAGCCTTTCAGCATCATGGTTAACACATTTGGCACTGGGAAAATAGATGAGGACAAAATCGTTGAATTGATCAATGGACATTTTGACCTCAGGCCCGGCGCGATCATTCGGGACTTGAATCTGCGAAGGCCTATTTACCAGCAGGTCGCAGCGTATGGGCACTTCGGACGGGATGACCTTGACCTGCCGTGGGAGGATATTTCAAAAGCGGACGCTATCAGGCAGGATGCTGGATTATAGATTTTACGAGTTTCGAGAATGAACATTCCAGAATGTACATAAGGACTTGATTATGAATATCTCCAAATGGAATCTTATTCCACTTGTTTGCATATTGCTGTCAGCTTTCGTTTCATGCAATCCCGCTGCTGAACGGGCACGGGGACCGGAAAAGAATAAGATTTACAATTTTCCCTGCTCATCAGAGATAGCAACGCTAGATCCTGCGCTGGCATCAAACATGAGCGAGGAATCAATTATCAGCGAGATTTTCGATTGCCTTGTTACACTCGACAACGATTTGAATATCGTTCCTGAAATTGCGCAAAGCTGGGAATACGATTCTGAGTCGGCGACATATACGTTTTATATCAGAAAAGGAATCAAATTCCATGATGGAAGTTTACTGACAGCTAAAGATGTAAAAGCATCGTTCACTCGTTTAATTAATCCTGACATTAAAGCGCGAAACTCCGATTGGGCGATGTGGATAAAGGGAACATCAGCTTACTCCGAAGGCGAATCCGAGGATATTTCCGGCTTGAGAGTAACGGATAATTTCACGATTGAGATACAACTTCATAAAGTTTACCTTCCATTCATTGATATGCTCACAACCTCAACTTTTTCAATCATGCCGTTGAAACTGGCTGAAAGAAGCGTTGATAGCGGTGAATTCATACCTGTTGGGTCAGGTCCTTTCAAATATGTTAAAACTCCCGGTGATGACACTGTTGCTCTTGAAGCGAACGACACATATTTTTCAGGCATCCCAAAACTGGATGGGATTCTGTTTAGAGTAATCAAGGAACCGTCCAAAACGATTGAGGAATATCGCAGCGGAAAACTTCATCATACATGGTTGTTCCCGGAGCTTGCCGAGAAAATCCTCGCAGATGAAACCATCGCGGGCCAGGTTCAAACATACCCAATGAACGCGATGTATTTCTACGCGTTTAACCTGAACAAGTTGAATAAATTTGGCGGAAGCAAGGAAAACAAACGGCTTCTCAGGCAGGCTATTAATTATGCTGTTGACCGTGAAGCGATTTGCAGGGATGTGTTCAAGGGGCGATGCGTTCCGACTGGTTCTGTCATTCCGTCAGGGATTTGCGGATACTCAAATCCGCTTTCAGAACGGCTTGGTTTCGAGCGCGATCTTGTTAAAGCACGTGAACTGCTGGAACAGGCGGGATATGCTAATGGTGAGGATGTTGGAAAAGTCAGCCTGTTCACAACATACGAGAGTCCGAATATTGAAATCGCCGAGATTTTCAAAAACAACCTTGGTGAGATCGGGCTGGATGTGGAAATTGTCGCGAAGGACAAGGAGAACTATCTGAAGGCGGTTCAAGAGGGCGACCCCGCCCTGTTCAGCTATGAATGGCACATGCAGTATCCGAATGTGGATGACATACTTTCGATGTTCCATACTGAAAATGCTGATGGCGGCCAGAATTTCGCCCGCATGACGAGGGATTATATCGATTCGATAATTGATGAATACCGCCAGTGTGAAAATGTCGATGAAAGACAGAGTACATGCATGGAATTGGAACGTCAACTGACTTTCGATGCCCCCTGGGTTTTCATGTTCCATTTGAAAAACGCGCTTCTTGTAAATCCTGAAGTTGAAGGATTGCTCGACCAGCTTGGACAATTCGATTACAGGGAATCGATCTCACATGTCCGCATGGAAAAAGTTGACCTTGTATTTGAAGAAGAGGAGGAGGAGTAATCATGGGCAGGCTGAAATTCCTGACTGCTGGAGAATCGCATGGAAAGTGCCTTGTCGGTATTCTTGAAGGCGTCCCGGCGGGATTGGAATTGTCAGTAGATGATTTTATTGGAGATTCATCAAGGCGTTCCCTCGGTATTGGCAGAAGTTCAAGAATGAAAATTGAGAAATCCGGTGTTGAAATCCTGTCTGGCGTAAGATTGGGCAAAACGACAGGCGCGCCAATCGCGGTCAGGATTGAAAACGTGGTTCATGGCAAATGGGCGGATGTTGTGAAAATTGAAAAAGGGGAGGGGAGTGAACCAATTACAACTCCAAGGCCCGGACATGCCGATTATGCCGGATTTGGCAAATTCAGGCTGGATGATATTCGTGATGTAATCGAGCGCGCAAGCGCAAGAGAGACAGCTGTGCGATGCGCTCTGGGTGCAATAGCGCGTAAATTCCTCGCTGCATTAAAAATCGAGATTATGTCAAGGCCGCTTCTTATCGGCAATGTCTGTTTCGATTATGAAAACCTCTTTCCAACTGAACAGGATTTGCCGGATGGATTGAAATCTCTGGAAATGGAATCCGAAGATAAATACTATAATGAAAAACAAAAGGAACTTGAAGAGCTGAAAAAATCGTTTGAAGAAACCGGCGATACGACAGGAGGAATATTTCAGATCATCGCTTCCGGTTTGCCGGTTGGATTGGGTTCATATACGCAGGCTGATAAACGCCTGGATGCGCTGCTCGGCTATTCTATAATGAGTATTCCATCTGTAAAGGGATTCGCAATCGGCGCGATTATGGCATCGGACTTTCATCATGGATTATCGTACATGGATGGTTTTGAAAAACTCCAGGATGAATATCTTTCTCGTTCAACAAACAATGCCGGCGGAATAGAGGGCGGTATCACAAACGGTCAGCCGATTATTTTCAGCGGATATGTGAAGCCTGTTCCCACAACCAAAACACCTCAAAAATCAGTGGATCTTGCATCGATGAAAGAGAAGGATTCATTTTATGAAAATGCGGATTTGTGGGTCGTGGAAGCTGCGGGTGTAATCGCTGAGGGAATGGCAGCGATTGTAATAATGGATGCTGTTCTTGATAAATTCGGTGGTGATTCATTATCTGAAACCAAAGATAGATTTCCCTTTTAAGTCTTTGTTTAACTGCAAATTGATGATTGTTGATAAAACCTGATTGTGATAAAATTAACAAGCTATCGTTCCTCTTGTAATCAAAATATTTTATAACTTTGATTAGTACCTTTGGCATTTGGTGTTTTAAATACTGGAGCATTAACTGGTACGATAACGACTGAAATATTAACTGAGAATTAAATGGATTAAGGTTGGCGATAATGGTAAAAGAAAACGATAACCGTGACTTTTCACAGATTCCAAGAGTGGTAGTCAAGCGCCTGTTTAAATATCATTCTGCGCTTGAGAACCTTCTAAAAAAAGGAACCGTTAATGTAAGTTCAAAGAACTTAAGCGAGGATGTGCATGTTAAGGCATCACAATTAAGAAAAGACCTTGCATATTGCGGTGAGTTTGGAACTCGTGGAAAGGGTTATGATGTCACATATCTTAACAACAAACTTGCGGAAATCCTGGGCCTTCAAACTGAATGGAATTACATCCTTGTGGGATTCGGGCATGTCGGCCATGCGTTGGTTAGCTATGAGGGCATATTACGAAGAGGATACAAGGTTAAAGGTATCTTTGATATTGATGAAAAGAAAATCGGCCAGGTTGTTCGCGGAATTGAAATTAGTGATCTCTCGAAGATGCCTGAAATAGTAAGAGAGCACAATGTTCAAATAGGCATAATTACTGTACCATCTGACAGCGGACAATCAGTTTGCGACAAGATGGTTGATGCCGGTATCACGGCGATTCTGAATTTCGCCCCGGTGCTTCTCAAACAAAAAAAACATATCTTCATCGAACGAGTCGATATTTCAAGGGAATTGGTTCTCCTTAGCCACTATCTTACATATCACAAAATATAAGTGTAAATAATCGTTTCCGTGAACAGGTGGTTTTCTGCAGGAACAAACAAAATAGCAGAGAGTATGGCTCTCTGCTATTGTGTTTATAACCGAATTATTATTTAAAGCAGGCCTTCAATCTTTTCAAGCGGCATTTCTTCAAGAAGAGTATCCTCAGGAAATTCATCCAGTTTGCCATCACTGAATTCATCGAGCATACCGGTACCTGTTTCTTCGCGTGGTTCCTCATCAAGATCGTAGCGTTCAATCGTTGCGCCTTCTTCCTTACGCAGAGTTGTAACACGCATGGCTTCTTCGATAGTTGTAATGCCCTGTGTAACTTTTGCCAGCGCGGAAAGCTCAAGTGAACGCATTCCCTCTTTGATAGCCATTTTCCTAATCTCGTCCGTGGAGGCGTCCTGAAGAATAAGTTCCCTGATATTCGGGCTAACTTTCATCATCTCGAACACGCCGGTTCGGCCTTTGAATCCCGTGTTACGGCAGATTGTGCATCCTTTGCCCTTGAAAAGCTTTGGAACAAAATCAGCATCATAACCAAAATGCTTTTGCATCATTCCCCGAAGGTCATCAGTATATGGTGCGGGTTCAATACAGGTCGGACATATTTTACGAACGAGACGTTGAGCCATGATTCCAATTGTGGATGCGGCGACCAGGTAGTTCGGAGCGCCCATCTGAACCATTCGAACAACGGCGCTTGGTGCGTCATTGGTATGAAGAGTTGAGAAAACAAGGTGGCCGGTTAGTGATGCCTCAATGGCCGCTTCAAGTGTTTCGTAGTCTCGAATCTCTCCAACCAGGATGATATCAGGGTCCTGTCTGAGGAACGATCTCAAAGCGGAGTTGAAATCCATTCCCGCTTTACGGTTAAGCTCAACCTGGTTAATTCCTTTCAGCGTATACTCAACCGGATCCTCGATTGTTACGATGTTTACTGTGGAACTGTTCAAATGGTTCAAAACTGAATATAGCGTTGTTGATTTGCCTGAACCGGTAGGACCGGTAACAAGGAAAACGCCCCACGGCGCTGATGCCATTTCGAAAATAAATTTTTCCTCGAAATCCTCAAGGCCAAGTTTTGCCAACCCAACCATTGCGTTGGTCTTGTCCAGAATACGCATAACTATTTTCTCACCATGTACGGTGGGAAGACAGCTTACTCGGAAGTCCAGGTCACGTCCGGAAATCGTGGATGACATACGGCCGTCTTGCGGTTTACGTCTCTCCGCAATATCCATATTCGACAGAATTTTAATACGGCTGACTGTTGGATTCTGAATCTTGGGAGGAATTGAAAGAATCTTGTGGAGAATACCGTCAATTCGATATCGCACAACAACTTCATCATCTGTAGGCTCAATATGAATATCAGAGGCGCTTGATTCCACAGCCTCGGAAATAATCGTGTTTACAAGGCGAACAACAGGCCCGGCATCAATAGCTTCGAGACCCTCTACCTTGAGCGCCTGGCTGATATCGACATCATCTTCTTCTTCATCGAGAGTTTTAAGGTAATCGCTGATTAGTTCATCAGTCGCGTATTTCTTGCCGACCTTCTGGAAGATAATCTCTCTGATTTCATCCTCATGGGCAAGCATCGGTTCGATGCGCATCCCGCTTGCCAGCCTGAGGTTCTCTTTCACGACAAAATCAAGCGGGTCCGCCATGGCGACATACAGCGTATTGTCCTCAGCCTTGATCGGCAGAACCATAAACTTCGACATTAAATCAGGCTGAATGTATGCTTCAAGCGCTGATGTGTAGTTATAATCGGAAAGGGAAATGTATTTGATGCCCGTCTGTTTTTCCAACGCGAGGGCAATATCATTCTTGGAGCAAAAGCCAAGTTTGACAAGAACCTTACCCAATTTTTCAGAGGAGCCTTTTTGGTACTCAAGTGCTTCACTAAGCTGTTGCTGAGTAATGACTCCCTGGTGAATGAGGATCATTCCCAGTTTGTCTTTCTGCCTGCTTGGCTTATCGTTGCTTGCTGCAACCATCTAGATTAGTATCCATCCTTTTTATATTGTGGATATCAGATTTCCCAAATTAAGAAAAATCCGGCGTATTAATTGAATGCAACTATGACTCCCCTTGGTTGAAATATTAATCGTATCCTCCACTGTAAAAACCTCCACCCAAAACAAACACATACTTATCATCCACAACTACAAAAATTTTACTTGATAAACAAATACAAGTCAAATAGTCGTTATCAAATATTAAGCAATGCTGCGTGGTTTAGGTTATTCAAGGAGTTAATGCTCGAAATGACTACTTAACATTCATTACTCAATATGAAAATCTCCCATTCAAAAAGCGTAATAATTATCAATGACACTATAATCAATATTCGAGATTTTGTAAAGTATTTGTTACCGCAAGAATCGTGCCGTACATCTCATTGAATAATGTCCTGTGTGACTCATTAATAAAGGCTTGAAAAGCACTATTTGCCTGACGATTTCGATATTCTTAAATGTGCCGCATAATGCGCTTAATCTGTTTTAGGAAGATGCAAAATGAAGCGTGTCGAATCATACATGTTGCAATTTATACGGATGCGAATAACCAATTGTCGCTTTTTTATGGTTAAATATTGTAATCAGGCGCTGTAAAATCGCTTGAGAATAACAAGAAGGTAACCATTAGAATTTTTCGAAATCAATGCATATCATAATTTCAAAAAAGACAGGATTCTGCCAGGGTGTGAAACGAGCGCTTGATCTTGCGATTAATGAAGCCACTAAATCTGACGAGCCTGTCTATACATTTGGGCCTCTTGTCCATAACAGCCAGGTAATTTCATACCTCGAGGACCTTGGAATCGAGAGCATTGACAGAGTCGATGATGTCCCCACCGGCAGCCATATTATAATCCGGTCTCATGGAATCGGGCCTCATGATTTGAGAGAAATAACATCCCGTAATCTTGTGATAATTGATGGCACATGCGGGAAGGTGATTACGGTTCAGACTTTCGCGAAAAACCTCAATGAAAAGGGCTATTCGCTGATAATCCTCGGAGAGCCTGATCATCCGGAAGTAAGGGCGATTCGCGAGTATGTAAACGACAAAGCGCTTGTTATCAGCTCACTTGATGAAATCGTGGAGCCGCTTTACAGCCTGATTCCGGAGAAAATCGGACTGGTCTGCCAGACAACGCTATCGCTTAAATTCTTCGATGTCGCGGTTGAAAAAATAAAAATGCAAATTCCTCATATTGAAGTGCATAATACTATTTGCGGCGCGACTCACAGAAGGCAGCAGGAGGCGGGAGAAGTAGCGCGAGTAGTTGACCTCATGATTGTTATTGGCTCGCCGGTAAGCTCCAACACATCAAAACTGGCTGAACTTTGCGGTGAAATAACAATGGTCAAAAGAATAGAGACACAGGATGACCTTGATGAAAACTGGTTTGAAAGCAGGATGAAAGTTGGTGTAACCGCCGGCGCAAGTACGCCCGACTGGATAATCATGCGCGTGATAAAAAGATTGATGGAAATCTCGCGATCAATTGATGGCGATGTGCAAATCGAAAATGCGGGTAATTACATCACAAGCGCCGATTGATTCAGCGGATTCCTCTCTCAATGGTGATATATGAACGACGAAAAACACGACAGACTAAGAGAGCTTCCATCTATTGATGACTTGATAGAACAGGTTAAAGCACTTGATCTTGCAAAAGGGTTTTCCCATAAACATGTTGTTAATGTATCACGCGATGTAATCGAATCGATTCGACAAAAGATACTCGATGGCAAATTTGTTCCAAAGGATTTGTCCGCTCATGCAGTCAGGCAGGTTGAGAAAACCATAATTGATTTTAAAACGCCATCGCTGGCTCGTGTGATTAATCTGACCGGTGTTTTCGTTCACACAAACCTTGGGCGTTCTCCATTAATGCAGGATGCCGTGGATGCACTTAAAACCGCTGCTGACTACTGCAATCTCGAATATGATTTATCAGAGAGAAAAAGGGGAAAGCGTGACAGGAATCTTTCCAGAATGTTGTCTCTAATTGCCGGCTGTGAAAATTTCCTCCTGACAAACAACAACGCCGCGGCGCTGTTTCTGGTGTTAAATACTCTCGCAAAGGGAAAAAAGGTCGCAGTCAGCAGGGGAGAATTAATCGAAATTGGCGGCTCGTTTAGAATTCCGGACATAATGCGAGCAAGCGGCGCGAAACTGGTCGAGGTCGGGACTACAAATCGAACAAGGCTGAGCGATTATGAAAATGCGATTAATGACGGCGTCAGGATGATTCTAAAAGTGCACACCTCGAATTACTCGGTTGAGGGTTTTACCGAATCAACTCCCGCGAAGCAGCTTGTCGAACTTGCCAAATCAAGAGATGTTTTGTGTGTCGAGGACCTTGGCAGCGGGACGTTTGTCGATTTCGCAAAGTGGAATCTGCCCGCTGAACCGACAGTTCAGGACTCGTTAAACACCGGCGTTGACCTTGTTACTTTCTCCGTGGACAAACTGCTCGGAGGCCCACAGGGCGGGCTTGTTCTTGGGAACCCCGAATTAATCGCAAAGATGAATAAAAACCCGATTAAAAGAGTTGTCCGGGCGGGTAAACTCACGCTTCTCGCTCTTGAAGCCACGCTGCGAGGATATCTTGATGAGGAAAATCTCATGAGAACTCATCCTCTGTACCGCAATCTGATTCTCGAAAAAGATGTGCTGGTTAAAAGAGGGGAGAAATATGTAATTCTTCTAAAAGAGAAATTTGGTGATAATGTTGAATACGCCATTCGTAACGATAAATGCTACATCGGCGGCGGAAGCCTTCCGGGACAGGCGATAGACACTATGGTTGTGGAATTGACTCCCGTAAAAATAAAACTAAAAAAACTTGCGGATATTTTCTTTGAGAACAAACCGCCGATAATTGGACGCATCACCGACAACAAATTAATATTTGATTTAAGGCAACTTGAGAATATTAAAGATGGAGTTCCCGCACGGGGATTGTAATTGGAAAAAATGACTGAGAAACCGCACTATATAATAGGAACAGCTGGCCACATCGACCATGGAAAGACTGCGCTTATAAAAGCGCTTACCGGTATCAACACAGACAGATTGAAAGAGGAGCAGGAAAGGGGTATCACAATCGAACTTGGGTTCGCTCATTTCGATAACGTGGATGGCCGCCGCTATGGCATTGTGGATGTTCCGGGGCATGAGAAATTTATTCCTAACATGCTTTCAGGAGCGTATGGTTTTGATGTTGTCATGATGGTCGTTGCCGCTGATGACGGTGTCAAGCCGCAGACTATTGAGCATTTCGATATCCTTCACCTTCTTCGAATTCCACGGGCAATGTTTGTAATCACAAAAATCGACATGGCTGAAGAGGGGAGAATCGAGGAGGTCATGGAGGAAATTGAAATCCTCACCCATGGAAGCTACCTCGCCGATTCAAAAATAATTCCGGCATCCAGTAAAACAGGCGAGGGGTTGGATGATGTCCGCGCTGAAATCTCTCGATTAATGTCAGAAGATATTCCAAGATTAAAACAGCCGTATTTACGCCTGCCGATTGACAGGGCTTTTACCATAACCGGCTTTGGAACAGTAATCACAGGAACTATCATCGCGGGAAATGTCAGTATTGATGATGACGTCATTCTGTCTCCTCTGGAAAGGAAACTTCGGATTCGTAACATGGAGGTTCATTCCGAGGGTGTGAAATTAGCTGTTGAGGGTCAGCGAGTAGCGATAAATCTTCCCAAAATCGAGAAGGATAATATCGAAAGGGGAATGGAACTTGTCAATGTTTCACTCTCCACCCAGATGTATTCACGATATTACGCCGACCTTGAACTCCTTTCGCATAAAGCCTGCAGGTTTAAGAATTTCAAGCGAGTTCGTGTGTTCAAGGGAGCATCGGAAGCAATCGCAACCCTGGTAAACCTGAGCGAAAATCAATTCGAGCCGAAGGGAAGATACATTGTCGATGTCGGTTTCCGTGAAGAAACGCTCATTATAAGCGGTGAGAGATTCATCATTCGGGATGAGACAAATCGATATACGCTTGGAGGAGGGGAGTTTATTCTGCCGTCCACAATCAAACGCGCGAAAATGACAGATGAAAATCTTCAGATACTCAAGGCATTTACGGATGGCGACTTGTCTGCAAAAATAAAAGCTGCTCTTTCGTTTAACAAAGCGATAGCATTGCCAATAGAGGAACTTTCGATAAGGTTCAATCGCCCGGTTGATGAAATAAAATCCGCGATTGAAAACCTGAAGGATGAGATTATCCACCTGAAATCGAAAGGCGGATCGTTTGGGCTTAAGCGTGTAATTGAGGAAAAGAAGAGCCTGATAAAGGATACGATTAGCGAGTACCACAAGATGAATCCCGAACTGCCCGGTTTCCCAAAGCAGGAATTAAGGGACAAACTTAAACGTGAATTTTTCGCTGATGAGGAAATCGCTGTAATCTGGGATTTGCTTATGTCTGATGGTGCGCTCGCGGATGGCGGTGAGTTTGTCCAATTAAAGGATTTCAAGATTGTGTTCAAAGGCGAGGATGCTGAACTCAAGATGAAAATTCTTAAACTGTATTCCGATTTCACATCGAATCCGCCAAAGCTGGACCGTCTTCCTGAATTGATAAATATCGATAAAAACTCAGCTTTGAAAATCATGCAAGGATTAATTAAATCAAAGGAAATAGTGCTTCTGAAAAAGGATGTGTATGTTGCGCGGAAAGCGTTCGATGATGCCGTGCAAAAAACGATTGATTATATCAGTGAAAATGGGAGTATTACCATTGTACAATTTAAGGATATGATTGGAGCGGGGCGAAATCTGGCGGTGATACTGCTTGAAGCGATGGATCAGCGCGGCGTGACAATCAGGCAGGAAAATATCCGAGTGCTGAAAAAATAAACGGGCGTAAATAACATGATGATGATTTTAAATGATAAAATGTCGCGTTCGATATGGAGGGGAATGGGGCCCGGTGGCTCCCCAGGACTTCAAATCCTTTGTTGAGGCATGACTGTCTCTGGAGGGTTCGACTCCCTCTCCTCTCCGCCATACATAAAACAAAAGACCGCGCTTGCGGTCTTTTTTTAGTTACCCAATCACCCTTTCGTATTGATATAATGATGCCATGCGCAAACTGCGGTTCAGAGAGAAATCATATCCGTGGGTACTTTTTACCTTCTTCCTGGCAATTTACCTTCTTTATCCGACAAATCTGCCTTATATCGATGGCTTGTATTTTGCGTATCATGTCGAGAACATGCCGCTTCATGACACTTTTCATCCGCATCACCTGCTGTTTCTGACCATCACCCAAATCCTCTATTCCTTTGCCCATTCAATATTTGAAAATCTGCGAGGGCTTCAATTCTATCAAATTGTAAACTCGATTCTTGCCGCCGTAACGCTTGTATATTTCTACAATCTCCTTCTCGCGTTATACAAACGGCCATTAGCCGCGTTTCTCGGAACGTTTTTCATGGGGTCAACATTAGGATTCTGGCATCACGCAACCGATGCGAATATCTATATAAGTTTCAACCTTGTTCTAACCATACTCTTGTCGCGATATCTTACCGACAGGGAATTCACAAAAACATCACACATAATCACAACAGCTTTGATAACAGCATTTGCCACAATGCTGCATCAGCTGGGAATATTCCTGCTCATCCCGATTGGAGCAGCACTACTGGCTAAATCGGAAAATGAAAAAACGAATTTCAAACCTCTCTATCGGTTTCTCGCGGTATATTTCACAGCGGTCGCGATTCCATATCTTCTTGTTTTCTTTTTTGCGATTGCCGAGGGGAAACCATCAGTCGCGCTGTTTGCAAAATGGGTTACAGCGTACGGCTCAAACAAAAGTTTCTGGCCAATTCTCTATCATGATGTTTACTACTGTGTCGGGATGGTGTCGCGAAGCCAGTTTGAATCTTTACTTCACATTCTGCCGGCACAGATAATTCTATACAAGGGAAGTGAAACAGGGGAGGGAGCGTCTCTGGTAAACCTGTTCAGCTTTGTGCTTGCGTTGATTCTGATGCTGATAATCGAAAGGATTCACTTTATCAACTTCAGAGCGAATACGGATGAAAAAGCTCTCTATCGCAAAGTGCTATGGTGGCTGATTCCATATTTCGTTTTTTTCGGGTTCTTCGCTCCCGAAAATTATTTCTACAGGATATTCTATCTTGCCCCGTTGATTATTTTTGGCGCAGGGCTGATTAATTCATCTACGATGCGTGACAAGAAAAACATCAAGCCGCTCCTGTTTGTCTTTGTGGTTTTCACTTTCCTTTATAACGCCATCGATGGCATAATCCCTGAATCACGTATGGGCAACAATCCATATATTCGAAACTCAGCGTTGATTAGTGAATCAATCTCTTCAGATGACCTTGTCATCTTTGCGAGCAATGAGCGGTATCTCGCGTCAACATTCAGGTACTATTGCAATCGTGAATGCCTTCATGCGCTGCATGAAACGCGATACAGAACAACCAGTAAGGATGAAATTGAAAAAGCGAAACTGGAAACAACGGAATTTTTAAGAGGGAAATACTCCGGCATCTATCTGTCTGCAACCGCGAGGGAAATGGGCGTTGATGCCTATTTCTTCTCCTCGAACAACTTCCCAATGCCGCATCCTGATATCATGGTGATAGACAAGGATCAGGCAATTCAGATCGGAGATATTCTGACTCCGACTGGAACATATTTTAAAATCAAACTTTCTGATCCATACAGCGTTTCATCTCAAAAAGAAGATGGTATTCTTCTTTATTTAGTCCCCGATACCATGCTGCCGGTTCGTTAGAATACGAAATGAATCAAGTGATTTCATGTAGTGATAATCATGAATTATCCGAGCCCCGAACGTTAGAGCCTGTCGGAAAAGGCAATAAATCGCCATTTACATGATAAAAGATTCCGTCATTCCCGCGAAAGAGGCTGTCGGAAAAGGTCAGCAGAATAAAATTTATTGTCATTCCGTAATAAGCGAAGCTAATGGAGGAATATCTCGTTATAACGTTAATATACTCAAACAGCTCGGGTGCCGCCCATAAAGCCGTCTCGGCTTTATGGGTGAAATCGCATGACTTCGCAGTAATCACCGGGTGGTGAGATGCCCCCATATTTTGTACCAGCTAGAGTTTGGGGGTTTCAGCTG